>JADYZI010000253.1 GCA_020853255.1 Acidobacteriota bacterium | reverse complement strand
GCTGCCGATATCGAAGTTAACTTCGGCGATCTTTCCGGCCACCGCCGGCGCGACATCGGTTTGAGCATCGCTGGCGAGGTTGCCGGTTGCCTCAATATAGGTCGGGATCGGTTTGACCACAGCCTGGGCCGTTTTTACGTCGATGACCTGCGGCTCGGCGTTAGCATTGGCGGCCGTATTGGCACTTGCACCGCAGCCCGTCAGGCCGACGCCCGCGAATGCGGCCAAGGCGAGGGCCAAGAAATAGGATTGCATCGTCTTTAACATGTGGATCAGATAGTCTCGTTACTTACCTGCCGTAGAAGGTACGGCCGCCGCCCCGCGGAGTATCATCTCAGCGAAGCTCTTTGCCGCCGTTTCATTATCGATATCAAGAATTCTCCGCTTTGTGTCCCAGAGAATATTATTAAGCGAATGGTGGAGCAGCATTCCGAGAAATGAGCGGACGATGATCCGCGGATCGATCTTCCTAAACGCCCCGTCCGCCTGCCGTTTTGCTATGTAGCCGCCGAGAAACCGGTATATTTCGTGTACAAACTCTCCGAAGAATCTTTCCGCCAGTTCGTGTTCCTCAAGGGCTGAATAGAACAACAGCCGCATAAATGCAATATCCGCCTGGTGCTTTTCCAGAGCCTGGCGCCCAAAATGGTAAAAGACGCCAAGATCGTCTTTTGCCTCCATCGCGGCGAGCATTGGTTCATTGTTCTCCCACGGGTACTTGTGAAGCCCTTCGGAACATTTCTTGGCCTCAAGTATCGCGCCGTAAAGCTCGTCCTTTGACGAAAAGTGCTTGAAGACCATCGCTTCGGAAACGCCGGACCTCCGCGCGATGTCTTTGGTCGTTGTTCCGCTAAAGCCTTTTTGCGAAAAGAGGTCAAAGGCCGATTGCAATATCTGGGCACGCCGCTGGTCGCCGGGCATCCGGCCGTGATGGTCACATTTGAAAAGATCGTTTATCAATTTCTGCTCCAAACCGATTAAGTAAGTGCTTACTCACCTTGTGAATTCATAAGATTCGCATTTCGCTCAGGTAACTGTCAAGCGGTCCGGAATTTTTTTTTTGGCGGTCTATATCGGCCAACAAGAACGGTATATTGCCGCACCGGGGCCGATCATTATTGGGGCGTTTCTACCGCCGGTTGATCACCTTGGCTTAAGCGTTGCAAGTACTTTTGTGCCCTTTGTGTCTTCAACTTTGTGGCCTTTGTGTTAAGAAAAGACCGTTAACACAAAGACCGCAAAGGGCGGACACAAAGTTCGCAAAGAAGAACGGCAAGAGATCACTTTCAAATAATCTGTTACAGCTAAACGCCTGAGGACGCGGTTTTGTTCACAGCAAATCGCAATTGCACAAAGCCGGAACATTCGCGCGGAATTTTTCGTTACAACTCGATAGATATCGGTTTCATCAGAGACAGCCGTAGAACGCTCGGGAAGGGGAAGGGCGGCCGGAGTCTCAAGAATTGGAGGAATACGCGAATGTCGGAATTTGAAGCAGAAGTAAAAAAGGCGGAAAGGGAACTGGAACAAGGCCTCGTACCGGTTGGGCCGGAAGGCCGAATGGACGATGAATTCTTAGGAGATCTGAAGATGCAGGCGCAGGAATACGGACAAAGATTGAACGATGTTGCCGGAAGGGCGAAAGCCTTTGCCGAGGAAAAAGCGGCGTGGGCGGGCGAGAAATTCAAGGCACTTCAGGATAAAGATCCGAAGCAACTGGTCGAGGACGCAAAGGAATTTGCCCGGCAAAAGCCCGGCCAGACCATCCTGATCTCGGCCGCGGTCGGCCTTCTGATCGGCTTTCTCCTGAAGGGCCGAAGATGAAGAGGGCCACATTCTTGCTGTAAAAAAGAAAAGAGGTACCCATGACGCGGGCACCTCTTTTTTTATATCGGTTGAGTTAAATCCACTATTCCTGACCGTGGATCAGCCGGCGTGTGCGGTCGCCGAACAGCACATCGATCTTTTCCAGATCAAGCACCGCAGTTACCTCGCCATGGCCGAAAACCGGGTGCGTCATCGCCTGGCCTTTGCGATACCGCTTGGCTCGGTCGTATGCCTTGGCCGCCTTGGCGTTGCCGGCCGCGACTCCGGTCTTTACGCCCGCCTTGAAGGTGCTTGACGTCTGGCACGTATCGCAGACGGCAGCCGAGATCTTACCAAGCTTTGTAACAGCCTGGATAGAGTGGCTTGTTTCTTCATCGCAGCCGGAGCAGAGCATGGCGATCGTGTCGCCTGCCGTGTATTTCTCATTTTTCATACTATTCCTCCCTGCGGCCTAGCGACGCCGCCTTCCGCCGAACGACCTGAATGACCGGCCTGAAGATCCACTCTTCGCAGCTGCCTCGACCGGCTGAACACCGCCGAAATCCGGCAGAAACACCCGTTCGACCTGCTGGCCGGTAAGTTTTTCGATCGCCCGAAGCGAATGCTCTTCGGCAAGCGTGAAAAACGTGATCGCTTGTCCCTTGTTGCCGGCACGTCCCGTCCGACCGATGCGGTGGACATAATCTTCCGGTGCGGCAGGTACATCATAATTTATCACGTGCGACACAGCATCGATATCGATGCCGCGGGCCGCCACGTCCGTGGCAACCAGTATTCGCGTCCGCCCTGACTTGAAACCAGCCAACGCCGCCTCACGCTGCGACTGTGAACGGTCGCCGTGAATGCGGTTCGACTTATGCTCCTGCCGCTCCAGAATGTGGGCGATGCGGTCGGCACCGCGCTTGGTCCGGGTAAAAATTAGCACCCGCTCGAGGTCTTCCTTTCCAAGAAGGTCAAGAAGCAGCGGTACCTTGAATTGATGAGCGACCGGATATGCCTTTTGCTCGATAGTGACCGCCGCCTTGCCGCGCTTCGAAGCCTCGACATAGGTCGGATCTTTTACGATCTGCCGTGCAATATGCTCGATCTCGCCGGCCATTGTGGCCGAAAAGAACAGCGTCTGTCGTTGTTCCGGGCAGGCCTTGACGATCCGCTTGATCGCCGGCAAAAAGCCCATATCGAGCATTCTATCGGCTTCGTCCAGGACCAGGGTGTTGAGGTTCTTGAAATTTACCATGCCCTGTTCCATAAAATCGATCAGGCGTCCGGGCGTCGCGATCAGGATATTTACCCCGCGCTTTAACGCCTGTGTCTGTTTACCGTAGCCGGTGCCGCCGATCAGGCAGGCACAAGTAACACCCTTTGGTGAAAATTTACGGCATTCGGCCTCGATCTGCGTAGCCAGCTCACGCGTTGGTGCAAGGACCAGAACGGTCATCGTCGCCGGCCGATATTTAGCACATACCTTTTGAATGATCGGCAGCAAAAATGCCGCCGTCTTTCCGGTACCTGTTTCCGCGGTGCCGATCACGTCACCGTCCTGCAATATTACAGGTATAGCCTTCGTTTGAATGGGCGTAGGCTCAGCAAACCCAATACGCTTGCACATGTCCGCCATTTCGGCGCGCAAGCCTAGTTCTCTAAAATTCATTAAATTATATATTCTCTCGTCGAACGGAAGAACTTAAGGAGGGAATTCTCATGCATATTTATGCGATGTGTGCGTATAGGCGGCCTTTCTCGGGCCGTAGGAACGCCTGAATTCACCATGCTCAATACAAGTTCCGGTCAAAAACGCGAAAAAAGCGGACCTCCACCTGTATAGCTCGTCTGTGATATTTGAAGAAGTGTCTAACGGTGGGTGATAACGTTCGATGTAACGGTAGCAGCGAATGACCAACGTAAGAAGGCCCAAAATCAAATAAGGCCGCTTCTGACAGTGTGTTTATTGTCCTCCCCTCAAATTCTGATCGCTTACCTCACAATGAGAGCGAAATTACCGTCGACAAACGAGCGGAGGAATTTCAAATGATTAGACTACAATAACTTACGGGAAGTTGCAAGCAAATGTGTTGGCCCGCATTGACGATGCAGGGCGTTCTCACTTCGCGCGACTTCAACGCACGCTACATTTAGGATCCGCATACCAGAAGCTTCGCCTCTGGCTACCATATTTAGCCCGCTCCGCGGCAAGAACATGCAAACTGATAATTACCTACTAACGCGTGGCCTCCTCGCCGGAAACCTCGCGGTTAAGTGCATTGGTTATGTACTGATTTAAGCTAACGCCGTCCTTCGTCGCCATACGTGCGGCCCGCTCGTGCAGTGATTTCGGAAGGCGAAGCCTTAGCTGCCCGCTATATTTAGGTTTTCGCTCGGGTTTCGGAAGTGAAATTCCTCGCTCGTTATATGATTCGATAAACAATTCAAGCGCGGCCTTTGCTTCGTGGAGTGCTTCTGCTTCGGTCTCACCAAAGGCCGAAAGGCCCGGAAACGAGGGGCAGGTAGCCAGATATTCACCGTCATCGTCGCTCCAGACAATATTAATAGCGTACTTTGTCATGGTAATTCATTAAGTCGATCGATCGCATCGAGAAGCTGCCTGATTTGCGTCGGCTTAGCCTTTCCCTTTCGATCCTGAAAATTCATCGTCGCTCCATCCCGATCCGGGAAGTTTGGATTGAAATAGATCCGATGCGACGATCGGTTGTGTCTCGATTCGCTCCAACCATAACATTCTGCTAAGGCGCAAAGTTCGCTGAACCGAAAGTTATTCGGCGAACTTAGTGCTTTTTCTAATAACTTGTCGCATTTTCCCATTCGCCGGCTCTTTCGCCTGAATATGATGGTATCATATACGATACCTTTTAGACAACGATATAGTTACTTGTTCAACCAATTTTCCGCAACTTCGCGCACTGCCCGTTTGTCGCCGTCAACTTCGTAATTCATATGCCGCATTTCTTCTGTTGATATCGCGTTGTTTAACTTTGCGAACGCGTCTTTCAGCACCGAGCTTACTTGCGACCGTGCAATAAAAACTGCCTGATAGGGAGGAAAGTAGTGCCTGTCATCTTCCAGTTGGAACAGGTCGAGTGCAGAGATCAAGCCGTCGGTCGAGTTGCCGGCGATGATGTCGAGTTCACCTGATTGGAGAGCGCGGTATGTGAGCGAGAGGTCCATTTCGCGGGGCTGTTTGGCGAAATTGAAGCCGTAGGCCTTTGAAAATCCGGGATAGCCGTCGGCACGCGACATAAAATCCTGGCCAAAGCCGGCCTGCCAGTTGCGGGCGAACGGCACGGCGTCGGAGATGGTTTTCAAGCCTTGCTTTCTCGCGGTGTCACCGCGGACGAGAATCGCAAAATCATTTGCAAAACCGAGCGGCGGGCTGACGGTCAAGCCAAATTTTTCGGCGTATTCGGCTTTTGTGCGGTCGTAAACCTCCCGCGGGCCGGTTATCGGCGGGTGTTTTAGAATGGCTGTGTAAGCCGTGCCGGTGTATTCGGGATAAACGTCGATCTCGCCGGAAAGCAGGCCTTTGTGCGCAATATCGCCGCCTAGTTCAAATTGCCGCACGACATCTGCTCCCTGCTTTTCCAGCATTTGAGCAAGTATCTCGGCCAAAATGACGGATTCGGTAAAATCCTTTGACCCAACAACGATCCGCTGACCTTCGAGCTTTGTTCCAATGGCCGAATCCGGCGATCTTGAATCTGAAATTTCAGATCTGAGATTTGGCAAATAGCTGAGCCCGACGATCGCGGTGAGCGAAAAGGCGGTACAGGCGATGGCCGCCGTTCGCCAAGTCGAGGCCCGTTCGCCGATCTTGTATGCCTGTTCGATCTGCCCCAGTGCAAAATCGCATAGCAAGGCAAGCAATGCCGAGGCAAGCGCACCGGCGATGAGCAAATTGTTGTCGTTTTGCCGCAAGCCGCGGAAAATATAAGTCCCCAAACCACCAGCACCGACCGCCGCCGCGACGGTCGCGACGCCGACGGCAATGACAACCGCCACCCGAATTCCGGTCAGGATCACAGGGGCCGCAAGCGGCAGTTCAACCATGCGAAGGACCTGGCCATCGGTCATTCCCATCGCTACGGCCGCTTCGCGCACCTTTGGATCGATACCTAAAATACCGGTGACCGTGTTTCGAATGACCGGCAAGAGTGCGTAGAGCGCGAGTGCGATAACGGCCGTGCGGGCTCCGATGCCGCCGATGAACGGGACCGGTATGAGCAAGCCGAACAGAGCAAGGCTCGGCACGGTCTGCATCACATTCGCAAAACCAAGGACTGGAGTTTGCAAACCTTTTACGCGCGTCAACAAAATGCCGAGCGGCAACCCGATCAAGATCGCCAGGCCCGCCGACAGGAACACAATAAAAATATGCTCGCGCGTCAGAACGAGAAGTTCGGGCCAGTTCGATGCAAGAAAATCGAGAAATTGGGTCACGAGACTAGTCCCGGTTCGGAAATCTGTGTTGTTTCACCGTATCGGCTCGGTTCCGAAATAAGTGACAAGTAATAAGTTAAAAGTGGGAAGCGAGGATAAGTATGTGCTGGCGGTCGTGACCTTTTCCCTTTTCTCTTCTCACTTATCACCTATTCCTTATTTCGGATCAACTATGCTTTAGTAAGTGCGCTCGGTTTACGGCTTCTTCGGATACGTCGGCAAAAATTGCGGTTCGACGCGGGCTTTTGTTCTTTGTTCGAAGGCGTAAGCGTATTTGATCAGCTGCGGTTCGGTAAATGGTTTGCCGAAGAACGCCATGCCTGTCGCGGCATTCTCGCGTAAGCCCAATGGGACGGTGATAAATGGGTATCCGGCCACCGCCGCTATCGACCAGGCCGCGCCGCTGGTTGGGCCGATGAGGGCATCCAGATTGTCCTTTGCCATCACGGCGTCGATACCGTCTTCGCGCGTGGCCTTCTTGATGCGGCCGAGAGCATCCAGATATGCCTTGTCCGTCAAGCCGCCCTTGGCCTCGGCCTGAACGAACAGTTCCTGGCCAAATTTCGTAAGTTCGCGGTCCTTGTTCTCGTCGTTAAATTTGATCAGGTCTTCGAGCGTTTTATATTTTGCACCACGCGATGCAAGATATTTGTTCAGGTCGGCCTTGAATTCATAAAGCAGAACATCTGTCCGGTCCTGTGCGGTTTTACCGTAGTTCTGTGTGAACGTCACATCTATCAGCGTTGCACCGGCCTCACGGAATTTGTCGATGAACGGCTTGTAATATGCCAATGCCCGTTCGCGATCTCGCTGCGGCAGGAATTGGAGCACCAGGCCGAGCCTTGCACCGCGAAGGCCGTCGGGATCAAGAAATTTTGTATAGTCCTTCGCCGCATTCTTTGCCGCGTCAGCGGTGATCGCGTCATTTTTGTCGCGGCCGGCCATTGCACCGAGCATGATCGCGGCGTCGGCGACGGTGCGGGCCATGGGGCCGGCGGTATCCTGAGTATGCGCGATCGGGATGATGCCGCTGCGCGAAACCAGGCCGAGCGTCGGTTTGATACCGACGACACCGTTGGTCAAGGCAGGGCAAATTATCGAACCGTTCGTTTCGGTCCCGACGGCTGCGGCGGCAAGATTTGCTGAAACGGCGACACCTGATCCTGAGCTTGAGCCGCACGGGTTTTGGTCTAGAAAATACGGATTGTTCGTCTGCCCGCCGCGGCCCGACCAGCCGCTGATAGAGCGCTCGCCGCGAAAATTTGCCCACTCGCTCAGATTGGTCTTGCCTATAATGACCGCACCGGCTTTGCGAAGCTGCGCGACAACAAACGCATCGTGCTTTGGCGTTGGTGCGCCGACAAGCGCCAATGAACCGGCGGTCGTCATCATTTTGTCGGCGGTGTCGATGTTGTCTTTGATAAGGATCGGGATGCCGTGCATCATAGAACGCGGCTTGCCTTTTTTTCGCTCGCGGTCCATCTGATCAGCTATCGCAAGCGCGTCCGGATTTGTTTCGATAATCGCGTGCGTTTTTACATCTACTTCGCGGATGCGTTCGAGGTACATTTCCGCCAACCGGCGCGAGGTCAATTTGCCGGCCTTCATTTTTGCCTGTAGATCGGCAATCGTTGCTTCCACAATTTCGGCAAACGGTCCCGCGTCAGAAAAACCGAACAATTCGCCCCTTGAACCGCTGATCAGGGCTACGCCCGCCAGTCCGGCCGCACCCGCTCGCAAAAACTCACGCCTGTTCTGTTTCTTTGGATTCATTATTTTGTAATGTGATGCGCCGTTATTGTAGCAGAGTTTGTTTCCGCCGAAAGCAACGGACGGTGACATTTGGCGCATCCGATCCGTCAGGCCGGAACAAACGATGAAAGCCAGGCAATTTAATGTGAACGACTTTCGGGTTGCCTCACCTTGCTCTGTTGGGTGGGACTCGATGAGCGGTGACGAACGCAGTCGGATCTGTGAAGTTTGCGAAATGAAGGTCCACAATATTGCGGGACTGGATGCCGCCGAGGTCGAGAATTTGATCGCTGATCGCGGCGGCCGACTTTGCATCAGGCTTTTCCGACGCACGGATGGAACCGTCATGACCAAGGACTGTCCGGTGGGCCTGCGTTCGATCCGAAAACGAACGATGCGATTCGCGTCTGCCGCAGCGGCCGCTTTGCTGGGGCTATTTTCCATCTCGTATGGTCAAAAGAACGACAAGAGAGTTTCGCCAGCGACATCTGTGACCGAAAAAGTGCAGGACGATCGGATCGTTTTGTCAGGGACCGTCACCGATCCGCACGGAGCTGTAGTTCCCGGGGCAAAGGTCAGCCTTTTCAAAGAGAATGCAAAGAGATCGTTGAGGACTGTTCGATCGGATGATGCCGGAAAGTTCGCTTTTAGTGATATTTCCGATGCCGATTACAGCATCCAAATCGAATCCGCGGGCTTTAAGAAATATGTAATGGTGAAGGTCACGATCCGGAATCCACTTCGCATCGTGCTGGCCGTCGGGTTGGAACCGGATGGTGCCGAAGAGATTGTCGGGATCTACGTTGACCTCGATTTGGATGAGGTCAGCACAAGCAGCAAGGTAAATACAATTGACACGATTGACCTGATCAGGCGGCTTCCGGGCCGACGACCGTAACGATCTCTCCTTCTTTGTGCCCTTTGTGTCTTCAACTTTGGGCCCTTTGTGGTTACCGGTTTTTAACACAAAGGGCTCAAAGTTGAAGACACAAAGGGCACAAAGTGTTTGCGGTTGTTTCAGTCTGATAGGGTTTCAAGATACGCCGCGGCCAGTGGAACATTTGACGACGTGAATTCTTCGGCGGTACCCAGAAAGACGATCCTGCCCTTTTCCATCAGGGCTATCCGCGTTCCTAAAAGCCTTGCTTCGTGCAGGTCGTGCGTGACAAAGACCGCTGTCTTGCCGAGATCGCGGACGAGGCGGGCGAATTCTTTTTGAAGATTGGTCCGGGTGATCACGTCCAGGGCGCCGAATGGTTCATCGAGCAGGATCAGCGGCGGATCGGCAGCAAGTGCCCGTGCGACACCGACACGCTGCCGCTGGCCGCCTGACAATTCGTGCGGAAACCTGTCAGCGAACTTTTCGGGTGCAAGGCCGACGAGTTCAAGCATGTCGGCGGTTCTGGTATTCGCCTCCTCAACGCCGCGGCCCGCAAGCTTCAGCGTAAGCCCGACATTTTGTTCGATAGTAAAATGCGGAAAAAGGCCGCCGTCCTGCAGAACGTAGCCGATACGCCGACGCAGTTTGATCGCGTCCCAATCGGCCGTACTCTTTCCTTCCACCAACACCGACCCGCCGGTTGGATCGATCAGCCTGTTTATCAATTTCAGCGTTGTCGTTTTTCCGCAGCCGGATTCGCCGAGAAGCACGAGCACCTCGCCCTGTTCTATTCGCAGGTCGAGGCCGTGAAGGATCTGAGTTTCGCTCGCTGTGTAGCTGACCGCGCGAAATTCGACCATCGATTGCATTTCTGACGTCATTGCGGGGCGATTTTATCACAGTCGGCGCGGTATGATGTTTGTATGGCAGCGACGAGACCGACCAAGGAAGACCTGCGGCTTGCGGTGGACCTGACCCTTGAGGACCTGATCGATCATGATCTAAAGGTGCTGTTTTGCGGTATAAACCCAGGCCTTTATTCGGGAGCGACCGGCCTTCATTTTGCCCGTCCGGGCAACCGGTTTTGGAAGGCCCTGCATGGTGCCGGGTTTACCGATCGGCTTCTTGACCCGTCCGAAGAAGCGGAACTTCTTGAGCGGGGCTACGGCATAACGTGCTTTGTCGAGCGCACGACCGCGCGTGCCGACGAGATATCGGCGAACGAGATCATAGCCGGCGGACGCATTCTATTGAAAAAGATCGAAAAATACAGGCCGCGGCTTTTGGCGGTCCTTGGGCTGGGTGCGTACCGAACGGCGTTCAATAGGCCGCAGGCGGTCGTCGGACGACAGAAGGAGAAGTTCGGCGAAACGACCGTCTGGCTGCTCCCGAACCCAAGCGGGTTGAATGCACATTATCAGCTTGCGGACCTGGTCGGATTATTTGGGGATGCAAAACGTGCTTCCGAAGCTTGCGAATAGAAAGGGCGCAATACCGCGGTAAGGTATTGCGCCGGATCGTATTGGCGAAACGGGGATGTCTGAAAATTTTAACCTACTCGCAGAATAGGGGCGATTTTAACGCGGATCACGCGGATCGCGCGGATCAAAACGGATAGATCCGTAAAATCCGCTTGATCCGCGTTCAAAAATGCCTTGTCTTTTCAGGCAGCCTTCACTTTGCTAACGGAAGCGACAAACTGAAGTTTATCGGACACTATCGCTTTAGCCAGCCGTCTCGGACCTTTATTTGCTGCGGCGAGGCATTGGGCAATTCTTCAAGCGAATACGCGGTAAAGGCGCGTGAGCCGACCTTCATCGACATTTCCGATTCCTGGCCGCCGCGTGTGATGGTCAGCTTGATATCTTTGCCTGCCAGCGTTCCCAACGGAGCTTCGAACGGCGAGCCGCCATTGATCTTTGTTATCACGTCTC
>JADYZI010000252.1 GCA_020853255.1 Acidobacteriota bacterium | reverse complement strand
TGATCGACGCCGTAATGTATGGCGTCACACCTAAGGCAAATACAGAAATGGTCCTGAAGTTCCCGCCCGAAAACAGATCGAGCACGCCAAGGAGCGTACCGGCCACGTCCTGCCAAACCGCTTCCAGTCGGACCTTATCAATGCCCGGCGCTGCAATATGTGCGCCCAAACGGTATACAGCCAGAAGCCCGAGCGTAAATAGAATACGCTTCCGGAGCTCCGGGATCTTGAACATGTTCTGGACGGCGTTTAGAAACTGCTCCATAAAAATCCTGTGTCTCGAGTAGGTCCTGCCTGTTGAGGCTGCTACCCAAAACTAAACCGCAGCTTTAGAGATCAGTGTGGCGGAACCGCCGGCTCGTTCGATCTTGTCCTTGGCAGTTTTGGTAAACCGATGGGCTGAGATCTTCAACCCTTTTGAGACATCTCCATTACCAAGGATGACAAGGTCATGCTTTGCCTTTTTGATCAGGCCGCGTTGATGCAGAACCTCAGGCGTGACCTCGTCACCTGCATTAAAACTTGCTTCGATCTTGGCCAGGCTGATCTCTATCCACTGCTTCTTGAAAATATTCGTGAACCCGCGCTTTGGCAACCGCCGCTGCAGGGGCATCTGACCACCTTCAAATCCGGGCCGGCTGCTGTAACCGGAACGCGATTTCTGCCCCTTGTGCCCGCGGCCCGCGGTTTTTCCGAGCCCCGAACCGGGCCCGCGGCCCACGCGCTTTTTCTTATGCGTCGATCCGGGTGCGGGTTTTATGTTATTAAGTCCTAATGCCATCGTATTTCCTCTTTCGATAAGATCTTTAACGCAGTCCCGGCGTTAAAATCCTACTCAACGATCCTCAGCAAATGCGGGATCTTTGCGACAATACCGCGTGTCGCGGCCGAATCCGGACGCGTGACAACCTGGTTCAGCTTCGTTATCCCGAGGTTGCGGACAATGTCCTTTTGCTTCTGTGAATAACCGATCGAGCTCCGGTAATACTGGATATTGATCGTCCCGCCGGTCGATTTTTCTGTGTTCTTAGCCATGATCTTTGGAACGCCGCCATTTCCGCGGCCTGATTTCGCCGGCGAGTTGCCAGCCATTCCGCCTACACCAATTCCTCAATCTGCTTACCGCGAAGCCTTGCTACTTCGATCGGGTCCTTCATTCGCATCAAGCCATTGAAGGTAGCACGCACAACGTTATGGTTGTTGCTCGAACCAAGTATCTTCGTGCGGACGTTGTGTACCCCCAGGCTTTGCAACACCAAGCGAACGGCGCCACCGGCGATAACGCCCGTACCTTCTTCCGCGGGCTTGAGAAGCACACGACCGGCCCCATATTCGCCGATCAGTTCGTGCGGAAGCGTTCCGTTGATGAGCGGTACGCGGATCAGACTGTTCTTTGCAGCCTCGACAGCTTTCTTGATCGCGTTCGGCACTTCCTTTGCCTTTCCGGTCCCAAAACCAACATGTCCCGCTTCGTCGCCAACGACGACCAATGCCGCGAACGACATATTCTTGCCGCCCTTCACGACCTTCGTGACGCGGTTGATCGAGATCAGTTGGTCCTTTAACAAAAGGCCGTTCGGAGAAATTCTCTGTTTATTCATTGCCCTCTTCCTTTGTTGGCTTGTCCGCGGCCGCCTCGTTCTTGTTCAGTCCGGCCTCACGCGTCGCGTCGAGCAACGCCTTGACGCGCCCGTGATATACATAGCCTCCACGGTCAAACACGACATTCGACACACCAGCAGCAAGAGCACGCTCGGCAATCGCCTTGCCGATATTCTCCGCCGCGGCAATATTGCCTCCGGTTCCCGAAAATGCCTTTTCGGCGGTCGAAGCGGTCGCGAGCGTCTTGCCCGTAATGTCATCAATAACCTGCGCGTAGATGTGGTTCAGGCTGCGAAACACCGCCAACCTCGGCCGTTCCGCCGTACCGCGAACTTTCTTGCGGATGCGACTATGTACGCCGCGTCGAATATCTGCTCTACTTTTCTGTGCCATATCTCAATTTCGGATTTAGGATCACCGATCTTGGATTTGAAATCTAAAATCCAAAATCTAAGATCCAGAATCTGCTTACTTGCCCGTCTTGCCCGGCTTTAGTTTATACTGCTTGGCCGCGTAGCGGACACCCTTGCCTTTATATGCGTCGGGTTTACGCAGGCGGTTCAATTCCGCCGCCACCTGGCCGAGTTTCTGTTTGTCGATGCCGGACAGCGTTATCGTCAATTGATACTGCGAAATTGACGTTTTTGCTCCGACGCGTTCGGCCTTTGCTTCAATTCCGTCAGGAAGCGGGTACTCGATCGGGTGAGAATACCCAAGAGCGAATACGATCTTCTTGCCCTGAACGTCGGCCTTATAGCCTACGCCAACGAGATCAAGCTCGATCTTAAAGCCTTCCGTAACACCAACAACCGCATTGTTTGCCAATGCACGGGCCAAGCCGTGAAACGCCGCCAGTTCGTCATTTGCCCGCTCAGCAACCAACGTTCCGTCTTCCTGCTTGAATTTGACGCCGCCCGGGACCGGAGTACTCAAGGTGCCCTTCGGGCCTTTGACCTCAAGCAGCGAATCGCTGATGTTAACGCTTACCCCGGCGGGAATCGTGATCGGTTTTTTTCCTACTCGTGACATAACTTTCCGATTTTGGATTTTGGATTGCCGCTTTTGGATTCACTTATGCCGCCAGGCAATCTAAAATCCAAAATCTAAAATCCAAAATCAACCTAATAGACCTGCGCTAATATCTCGCCGCCGACATTTTCGGCCTTGGCCCGCTTACCGCTCATCAGGCCGCGCGAGGTCGAGATGATATTAACACCGTACCCGCCCAGCACCCTTGGGATCTCGCCGGCACCGACGTAAACGCGGCGGCCTGGACGCGAAACGCGTGCAAGATGCGTGATCGATGATGTACCGCGCGAATCATATCGAAGGAAAACGCGGATCACATACTTCGGCCCTTCGCCCTTGGTCGAGTAGTTATTGATGTAGCCCTCTTCCTTCAGGATGCGGGCAACCTCTACCTTCAGCTTCGAACCAGGAATATCCACCCGCGGGTGATTTGCAGCGATCGCGTTGCGTATCCGCGTTAGCATGTCGGCTATTGGATCTGTCATTCTACTTAAACTCCGTCAATTGATCGCGGATCGTGGATTCGGGGATCTAGCATTCTCGAATGATGCATCCACTCCCGTTCCGCATTTTCAAACTCTTACAACGACTGCGTGTTACAGATTCAAAATCCAAGACCAGCAATCTCAAATCCCAAATCGGCTCACCAGCTCGATTTCACAACGCCCGGGATCTGTCCCTCAAGCGACAATTCACGCAGGGCGATCCTGGAAATACCGAACTTCCTCAAAAATCCGCGTGAACGGCCCGACTGCGAACAGCGGTTGCGTACCCGGATCGGGCTTCCATCTCGCGGCATCTTCTGAAGCTTTATCACCGCCGCATCGACCTCTTCCGGGGTCGATCGCGGATTGTTGATGATCGCTTTCGCCGTAGATCGACGCTCGCGCCAAAGTTCCACTTTCCGCTTCCGATCGTTGTTCTTTACTACCTTACTGATCTTTGCCATATCTTTTTCTTCAACACGAAGATACTGAGACGCTCGTTTCGTTTAGAACTGGTCGGCAGCGAGAAAACTCTCAAACACTCTGCGTCCCTGCGTTATAAACCCTACTGCCTAAAAGGCATTCCCATCGATTTCAACAGTGAGCGTGCCTGCTCATCCGTTTTTGCTGTCGTTACGATCGAGATATTCATTCCGCGCGTCTTATCGACCTTGTTAAAATCGATCTCGGGAAAAATGAGCTGCTCGCGAACGCCGAGCGTATAATTTCCGCGGCCGTCAAACGCCTTCCGCGAAATACCGCGAAAATCGCGAACACGCGGCAGAGCGATCGAGATCAGCCGGTCGAGAAATTCGTACATCCTGTCGCCGCGAAGCGTGACCATCGTACCGATACTCATTCCCTGCCGCAGCTTGAATGCCGCGATCGATTTCTTGGCCTTAGTGATGACCGGTTTCTGTCCCGTGACCACTTTGAGCTCGTCCGAAGCCACATCGAGTATCTTGGCGTTGGCACTTGCCTCGCCAAGTCCCATATTGACTACGATCTTCTCGATCTTCGGGATGGCCATCGGGTTCTTAATGTCGAACTCTTTGGCCAATGCCGGTGCGATCTCGTTCTTATACTTTTCTCTAAGTCTTGCCATTGCTCTTCCCTCGCCTGGGCCCCGGCTCGATTTCATGTCTCTCGGATCTCAAATTGTCCGAAGCAAGTTAGATGCCGTTACCAGGCCGAATTTTTAACCGCTACTCTTCCGCTTCCCTATCAGCCGCGATCTTCTTCGGCTCCTTTGTACCGAAAACGTTCGGCAGCGGAATGACCTTTCCGCTCTTTGCAACACGTACCTTTGTTCCATCGCGGAGTTCGATCTTCACCCGCGTCGGTTTACCTGTTTCCGGGTCGATCAGTGAGACATTTGACGCGTCAACCCAACCTTCCTGCTGAACGATGCCGCCTTCGCGGTTCAACTGCGGCACGGGTTTTCGATGCCGCTTTTGAATATTCGCACCTTCTACCTTGACCTTTCCGTTCCGCGCATCCACCGCAATTACACGTCCGCGATACGGCTGACGCTTGCCCTGGCTGTCATACCGTGCGTATTCTTTGCCCGCGATAAATACAACCTGGTCGCCGCGCTTTATCTTGCTTGTGACTGTTCCTTTCTTTTCCGTCTTCATCTTCTTATTCTTTTTCTTTTCCTCTTGTTCCTGATATTCCTCATATTAGGCGGTTAGACAATCCGCACCACCGAAAAAAGATGAAGAAGAGGAAAAAGAAACGACGCCTAAATAACTTCCGGAGCTAAGCTCACGATCTTCATAAAATTCTTTTCACGAAGCTCACGTGCAACCGGCCCGAAGACACGTGTTCCGACCGGCGTTCCATCGTCTTTGATAAGCACTGCAGCATTCTCATCAAAGCGAATATAGCTGCCATCACGCCGGCGAACTTCCTTTCGTGTGCGCACAATAACGGCGTTATAAACCTTTCCCTTTTTCGCCGTGCCGTCCGGCGCAGCTTCCTTCACCGTCACCTTTATCTTGTCGCCGAGCCGAGCGATCTTTGACGTCGAGCCGCCGATCGGAGCGATCATCTCAACCCGTTTCGCCCCCGAATTATCCGCGACCGCCAAAGAGGTCTGCATCTGAATCATAAATTACCTCGTATTTTCGATCTGCGAATGTCGATCCTCAACCTTCATTCACTCGCAAATCGCGAATTGCAAATCGCAAATTACAACTCCGCCTTGTGCAGGATCTCTACCACGCGCCAACGCTTTTTTGCCGACAGCGGCCGCGTTTCAATGATGCGCACCTTATCGCCCACCTTTGCACCGAGTTCGTCATGCGCCATGAATTTCTTTCGGCGGCGAACATATTTGCGATATGTTGGATGCTTGACCAATCGGTCCACACGAACGGTTACGGTCTTCGTCATCTTGTCCGAAGCGACCACTCCGATCTTTTCCGCTCGTTTATGAACGATCGCATTTTTCTCGCTACCAGGACCGCTGACAACGTTTGCGACGGCCTCGGCCGCGGCGGCAACTGTTTCAACGGCGGCATCCGCCACAGTCTCAGCCGCAGATGCGACCGTATCGATCACACTCTCCGCCACGGTTGGCTCGCCGTCAACAGCGTCCGCCTTTTTCGTCGCCCGCTTCGGCTTTTTCTCGGCCGCGGTCTCATCTGCGGCGGCCGTTTCAACCGTTTCCTCTACGCCTTCTTCTTTCTTCTTAGCCATTTTTCTTCACGTATGACAGGTCTCACGGTCCCGTCATTTTCTGCCCGTCAATGTGAACAGGCAAATAGCCTGCTCTACGCCTTTGCCTTCTGGCCTAACAGCGTATAAACCCGTGCCAAAGTCTTTTTCTCACGCCGGATATCGGCCAGCGCGTTGCCTACGCCGAGTGAGCGGCGGAACTTAAGCCTGAACAACGATTCTTTCAGCGCATCGGCCTGCTCCTTCAATTCATCAATGCTCATGTCGCGGAGTTGTTCCTTCTGTTCCTTGACCTTCATCTGTTAAACCACGCCTCCTTCAAGGTCCGCACGCGAGACGAACTTTGTCTTGATCGGCAGCTTCTGTGCGGCCAAAGCAAACGCCTCACGGGCAAGTTCCATATCAACACCCTGGATCTCATAAAGCACTCGGCCCGGCTTGACGACCGCGACCCAGTGGTCAGGAGCTCCTTTGCCAGAACCCATACGAGTTTCGGCCGGCTTGCGGGTGATCGGCTTGTCGGGGAACATCCTGATCCAGATCTTTCCACCGCGTTTGACGTGACGCGTCATCGCGATACGTGCGGCCTCGATCTGGCGGTCGGTGATCCAGCCCGCCTCCATTGCTTTCAGTCCGAAGTCACCGAAATCAAGGTTTTCGCCGCGCGTCGCTTTCCCGCGCATGCGTCCCTTCATCACTCTTCGGTGCTTGACCTTTTTCGGCATCAACATAATTCAACCCTCAAATTTCGTATCTCAAATCGCGATCTTCGAATAAAAACCAACAGCGGCCCCAAAATCGAAATTCGCAAATAGCAGATCTTATCTTCCTCGATCGCCGCGATCGTCCCTTCTCGGCCTTCTGTCTCCTCGGCCTGCTCCGCGTTCAACCTTGACCTCGTTCACCGGATCCGTGGTCGTGCCGCGGGCAAGTGCCGCATTCGGGTCAAGGATCTCACCGCGATAGATCCAAACCTTTATTCCGATGATACCGAAGGTCGTCAGCGCTTCCGCGAATCCGTAATCGATATCGGCACGCAGCGTGTGCAGCGGAAGGCGGCCCTGCAGCGACCATTCGGTTCGCGCGATTTCGGCCCCGTTCAAACGGCCTGAGACCATTACCTTGATCCCTTGGGCTCCGAATCGCTGCGATTCCTCCATCGTTTTTTTCATCGCACGGCGGAACGCGATACGTTTTTCAAGCTGCTGGGCGATCTTCTCGGCCTGAAGCTGAGCATTCAGCTCCGGATGCCGAATCTCTTGGATCGAAATAAGCACCTCGCGGCCCGTCTTGCGCGAAAGGTCCTCGCGGAGCTTTTCTATCTCGGCTCCCTTACGGCCAATGATGATGCCCGGACGCGCGGTGTAGATAATGATCTTCATTCGTGCGGCCGCACGTTCAATATCAATGTGTGACACGCCGCCGCCCGCAAATTTCTTCTTCAACTCGCGCTTTAGAGCAAGGTCTTCCGCCAAGTACTTGGCAAAATCATTTTTCGAGTACCAGTGCGAGTGCCAGTCCTTGTTATAACCGACCCTAAAACCGTATGGATGAACTTTCTGTCCCATATCTTATTCTCAAATCTCAAATTCCCAAATCTGAGATCTCTCTACCTGGACTACTGACGCTCCAACTCCTCATTCCTATCCAATTGAGCCTCATCCGCCGGCTTGGTTTCGTTCAAAGCCTCGGTCGTCTGCGTTTCGACGTTCTTGGCATCCGCCACTTCCGCGTCGCCCTTTGCCGCTGTTTCGGCCGGAGCCTCTAGTACCGGAGTCTCAACCTCTTCCGCCGCCGGCTTTGCGGCCTTCTTCTCTTTCTTTGGGGCCTCGGCTTTCTTCGCTGCTGCCTTCTCTTTCGGAGCGCCTTCGGCCGACCGCTTTGCCTTTGCGGCTTCGGCCTTCAACTCTTTCTCGGTCTTCGGCCTTTCGTCGCTAGAAACCTCGATGGTTATGTGGCAATAGTGGCGTTGTTCGCGATACGCACGGCCCTGCGGGGCGGGACGCATTCGGCGCCGGTTCTTATGCGGGCCCATGTCAACAAAGCAGGTCTTCACCCACAGATCATCCGGGTCGATCGCAATGTTCTCCTGCTCGGCCTGGTACGTCGCGTTCGCGATCGCCGACTGCAGCGTTTTCGCGATCGGATCGGCCGCACGCTTGTCCGTAAATTTCAGTATCGACAAAGCCTGCGAAACATTTCGTCCTCGGATCAGATCGATCACAAGCCGCGCCTTACGCGGACTGCCCTTCAAATTTCGTGTTTTAGCTATCGCTTCCA
Source organism: Acidobacteriota bacterium (assembly GCA_020853255.1). Next base: position 1,900 of record JADYZI010000252.1, on the reverse strand, counting down.
TTTTGGTATTTGCGATTTGCAATTTGCGATTTGCGATCGCAGCGATTCCTTAATCGCAGATCGTAAATCGAAATTCGCAAACTGTCTTACTTTCGTTTTGCCATTTTCTCCGCTTTCGTTCCCGGATGTCCCTTGAACATTCGCGTCGGCGAAAACTCACCAAGTTTGTGGCCGACCATATTCTCGGTCACAAAAACCGGTATATGGCGTTTGCCATTATGAACGCCAAAGGTCAATCCGACCATGTCCGGCGAGATCGTCGAACGACGCGACCAAGTCCTGATCGCTGGCGGCTTCTTCCCGCCATCCAGGATCCGCTGCAGAGTTTTCTGCACACTCAGATCAATAAACGGTCCCTTTTTTAATGAACGTGGCATCTTTCAATTTTGGATTTCGGACCTTGGATTTTGGATTTGGCTCCGCATTCCGCACTCCGCATTCCGCACTCCTATTTTCTCCTGCGGTCCTTCACGATCATATTCGTCGTGCGCTTGTTCCGACGTGTCTTGTAGCCGCGTGTCGGCTGGCCCCACGGGGTTACCGGGTTACGTCCGCCGGACGTCTTGCCTTCACCACCGCCGTGCGGGTGATCGACCGGGTTCATCGCAACGCCGCGAACCTTCGGCCGTTTGCCCATCCACCGGCTGCGGCCGGCCTTGCCAAGCGAAACATTCTCATGCTCCGTGTTGCCCACCTGGCCAACCGTCGCATAGCAAACCACCGGAACGCGTCGAACTTCACCTGATGGCATACGCAACTGAGCATGATCGCCATCCTTTGCGACTATCTGTGCAAATCCGCCCGCCGAACGCACCATCTGCCCACCTTTACCCGGCCGAAGTTCAATGTTGTGGACCTCTGTTCCAAGCGGTATGTTCTTGATCGGCAAAGCGTTGCCCGGCAAAATATCAGCTTCTTCGCCGCTGAGGATCGAGGTTCCGACCTTAAGCCCGAGCGGAGCAAGAATATATCGCTTCTCGCCGTCAAGATATGTTATCAAGGCAATGTGCGCAGAGCGGTTCGGGTCGTACTCGATCTGCGAAACGCGTCCGGGAATGCCGGCCTTGTCGCGCTTGAAGTCGATCACTCGGTAAAAGCGCTTGTGGCCGCCGCCGCGTCGACGGATAGTGATACGGCCATCGTTGTTTCGCCCCGAGATCCGCAATTTTGGTTCAAGCAGCGACCGTTCAGGTTCTGCCCCCGGCGTCAGCTCGTCGCGGGTCAGATACGTCTGATACCGTCGTGCCGGCGATGTCGGTTTTAATCTCTTGATTCCCATATTCTTGACTTTCGATTTTCGATTTGCGATCTTCGATCTCTTTCAATCGCAAATCGCAAATCGAATTTCGCAAATGCCTAGATCGCTTCGGCGTAATCCACCATCGGCTCGCCCTTTTTCAAAGTAACGTAGGCCTTTTTCCAATTCGGCCTTCTTCCGACCTGACGGCCGCGGCGTTTTTCCTTGCCTTCGTAATTCACTGTACGGACCGCAGCTACCTTTACATTAAAGATCTCCTCAACGGCCTGCTTAATATCCTTTTTTCCTGCCGTGCGTTCGACACGGAAGGTAAGCACCTGACCCATTTTTCGGCCGGTAGCCTCGCCGTCCTGCTCGGTCGAATCCTCTTTCAAGATCACGCTCTTCTCCGTGACGACCGGCGATCTCAATATGTCCCAAACGCTAAAGTTACTCATTTTCGCCAGCCTCCTCGCTCACCTCAGGCTTTTCGGCCTTGGCCTTCTTCGCGGGCTTTTCAGCCTCTGCCTGCGGGACCGCTTCCTTTTTCGGCTTTGCTGCCTTTGGGGCTTCGTCCGTCACCGCCTCGGCCGCCGGCTTCTTCTTGATCTTTGCCTCTTTCGCCGGAGATTCGTCCTTTTCCTTTATGCCCTCACGCTTTGG
>JADYZI010000251.1 GCA_020853255.1 Acidobacteriota bacterium | reverse complement strand
TGATCGCGGACGAGACGGTTGACGGGAAGATATTGGATTACAGCCTGTTCCCGATCGCGGTCAGAACGCGCGATGAAAATACGGATAAACTTACGTCAAACCTGACGATCAGCCGCACGATCACGCTTAAAGTTATGCGTGAGAAGGTGGCCGTGCTGTCGCAGGATGCGAAAACGGATGAATTGTTCCTTGGCTCCGATTCGATCGTTTCGCAAGGCGTCCGTTCGACTATCTGTGCCCCGTTGATAACCGAATCCAACGTTCACGGCGTTCTTTATGCTGATCGGCTCGATCCGTTCGCCACATTTACGGCGGACCATCTTGAAATGATCAGCGCCGTCGCCGCTCAAACGGCTGTGACGGTCGAAACGGTAAAGGCGCACAAACGGCTCGCACGCGAAGAAGTTGCCCGGGCAAACTACAGCCGGTTTATGCCGGAATACGTTGTAAAGCAGCTTCTTGAGAGCCCAAATTCATTTCGCCTCGGCGGCGTGAATCAGCAGGTTACAGTCCTGTTTGCCGACATTCGTGGTTTTACCGCCATTTCCGAAAAAGAAAAACCTGAAAAGGTCGTTAATCTTCTAAACCGGTACTTTTCGGTGATGACCGACATCATTTTTGAGTTCGGCGGAACTCTGGATAAATATATCGGTGACGGAATGATGGCGATATTCGGGGCCCCGACAGCCGGCGAAGAAGATGCACTCAATGCAGTGAAGGCCGCCGTTACGATGCAAAAACGGCTTGGCCAACTGAATGCTGAGCTTGGAGCCGAAGGTTACGGCAGTATCTCGGTCGGCATCGGCCTTCATACCGGCGAGGCGACGATCGGGTATATCGGCTCGAACAAACGGTCGGAGTACACGGCCATAGGCGATACGGTCAATCTGGCGTCAAGGCTCGAATCAAATGCTGCGGGCGGCCAGATCCTAATGAGCGAGGCCACAGCCGCGGCCAGCGGCAACCTAATACCGGTCAATACCCGCGAACCGATGACGGTGAAAAACCGTACTCAGCCCGTTAACGTCCTGGAAGTAAGGTGGGGCTAAATCGCCGGTAAAATTCAAGCAAAAAATTTAGAAATAATATTTGTTGTCACGCGGCGCGCAAAAGAACTATAATTTGAATGCAGCACTACAATCATGCTAAGGATTTCCTCCCTTAAGAAACTCGTTACGGATTCAATGGCGATCGATCTCGGTACCGCCAGTACTATCATTGCGGTCAAAGGCCGCGGTGTTGTGCTGGATGAGCCGTCGCTGGTCGCGATAAACGAGATAAGTGAGGAAATAGTTGCGTTCGGGCAGGAAGCGGGCGACATGGCTGGCCGCGAAGGCCGCGATGTGGTTGTGCGTGCGCCGCTGATCGGCGGTGTTGTCGGCGATTTTGAGCGGACGAAAAAGATGCTTGCGCACTTTGTAAAAAAGGCGCGCACCGGCGGCTCGAACCTTTCGCTGCAGGCCGTAATGAGCATGGTTTCCGACGTTACGCAGGTCGAACAGCGTGCGTTGCTGAACGCCGCCGAAGAATCGCATATCGGCAAGGTCTTCATGATGGAAGAGGCACTTGCTGCCGCTTTTGGTGCCGGTGTTCTACCAACGGATAAACGGGCATCGGCGATCATTGACATCGGTGCCGCGACGACCAACATTGCGGTCGTCGCTAAGGGAAATGTCATCACCTCAACGTCAGAACGCTATGGCAGCAGCGCGATAAACGAAGTGCTTGCCACCCATTTGCGTCGTCACCGCGGGCTGCAGGTCGGCGAAGAAACGATCGAATTTCTTAAGACCACTTTTGCCTCCGCATATCTGCCTGAGGACATAACGAAAACGATCGAGGTCCGCGGCCGCGACGTACAAACTGGAAGCCCCGCCGCGGTCGAGATCACCACCGGCGAGGTTTACCCGATCGTTGAATCGATAGTTCGTCGAATTGCCGAAATGATCCGCGAAACGCTGACCGAACTTCGTCCCGAAGTTGCGGCCGACATCTATGACCGAGGCGTAATCCTGACGGGCGGCGGTGCGCTCCTGGAAGGGATCGATAAATACCTGCGTAATTTTATCAATCTGCCGGTTACGCTTTCGGAAGAACCGCGATACGCAACCGTTCACGGACTGTTGAAAATGTTTGATGACCCGAAGCTCCTTGAGCGCGTCTCGCGCAATGAGGTCAGTGTCCTCCAAAACGCAGAGATCCCCTTCGAAGCATAGACGCACCATTCAAAAAAGCCAGGCTGCAGGAGATAATGCGTCCTGCAGCCTTGATTTTTGCGAGCGACGGGTAAGTAAACTGCCGCCGATCAGATCGTGTTCAGACGGGCACAATGTTTAGCCGCTGGAGAATCTCGCGGAGTTCAGACCGTTTTTTGGTAAAGATCAATGTGGGCACGGCCTCACCTTCCTCTTCAACAACCAGCCGCGGCAAGGACACAGCACTTGAGGCTCGCGAAATTTTTGTTGCACGAACATATTCGCTCTCGTAGATCTCAACGCCATTCTGAACCCGAAAAGTAAAGTGCTCCTTTGCGGCGTCAGCAGCTTTGATTGGCTCCAATATCCTTTCCAACGTGGTCATAACACTCCTCCTTTTCGCATTCGGCAGCGTCGGTTAGCTCCCTGGATATAGAATGCAGCAAATTGTGTGCCAATCAGGTATGCATTGAAAACACTGTATTTAACTCTGCGTATGAGAGATCCGCAGCTGCCGGTTTGACGCAATTTGACCGAAATTCACGCATCAGGTGTATTTTTTGTCATCCAAATTTGAAACACCAGGCACCTCAGGCAGGTTCCGGCAGCGGGCCAAACGTTTGTTACAATAGGGTTATCGAGAAATTTTGCTATCGAGTGTAATTACATGATGGAACCGACTGAAAAGCCGAGCAGCGAGCAAGAACTTTCCGAAGGGAAATTGGTCGATCAGGGTCCGCTTGAGCCGGTCGAAGATCCGCCAAGCCGTTTGGCGGGCAACAATCAGATGCCGGATTTCGGCGATGATGTGGCCGGAACGCTGCATGATACCGCTGCTGATCAGTGATCTGACCCATTGGGCCGTGGGCCGGTATGCAATTGCTTAAAGGAATAAGGTGGCCGGTCGAACTTGTTCGCGTTGCCGGAATACCGGTGCGGGCAGATCGAAGGTGGTTCGTTGTGCTTGTGCTGATGACCGCGGTAACGGCGGCCAGCATTAACGCGCAGGTCCGAAACTGGGCAGCAAGTATTGGGCTCGGTGCGGCAACGACGCTGATCTTTTTCCTCTCGATCTTTCTGCATGAACTGGCCCACGCCATTATTGCCAGGCTTGAAAGGCTTGAGGTAGTCGAGATCGTCCTTCATCCGTTTGGCGGGCTTACCCGTTTCGTGCACGAACCGCAAACCCCGCGGGCCGAGTTTCGCATCGCGCTGGCCGGGCCCGTCGCCAGTTTCGTCCTCGCGATCGGGTTCCTTTTGCTGATGGCCCTGGCAAACAGCGGGAAGCTTGACGTACTTCGCGATCTTCTTTTCCTTCTCGCACTGGCAAACTTTTTGCTTGCCGTCTTTAACTTGTTTCCCGGATATCCGCTGGACGGCGGCCGCTTGCTTCGCGCATACCTCTGGCGCAGCGGCCGCGACCTGGATGAGGCGACCATATTGACCGGACGCTCGGGTCAGGCGATAGCTGTCGGCCTGATGACGCTGGGCCTGTTCTTTGCGGTAGGCCGCGGACAGATCTTTGCCGGCTTTTGGGCGATGGTAACGGGCTTCTTTTTGTTCGATTCCGCACGCGGCATTATCGCCGCTGTGCAGGCCGCCGGGCACAGGCTTGTCGATGACGTCATGCTGCTGCCGCCCGTTGTACCGCCGGACATAACGCTGCAGGCCTTTATTGACCAACTTTTGCCGATGAACCGGTATGCGGCCTATCCTGTCGCCAACGAAAAGCGGCTTCACGGCATCTTTTTACTTGAGGATATGCAGGCCCTTCCGCGTGAATCCTGGCGGCACTCCAGCGTGGGGGAGACAATGCGCCCCGTTACGGCTGAGATGTTCGTCGAGGTAGGCACGTCCCTTTCCGAGGCACGGGAGATGATGGCCGAGAACGGCACCGGGGCCCTCGGTGTAGTGGACAGCGACGGCAAACTCGTCGGATTCATTTCGGGCGGACGAACCAGGCGGCGGGCATAAGATCATTACGGACAGCGGCCCGGGCGATAGGCCCCAAACTTCTCTCCTCCTCTCGATCGCAACAGCCGCGGAAGGCGAATTTTGTCTTCAGGGCAAAGCTCTCGCGGAACACCCGGAACTTCCTGTGATATTCTTAGCGTGGAGAACTGTATCGAACGGCAGTTCTTTGTCTCGGGCCGCAAGCGGCCGGGTTGAACGAATGCAGATCAGCAACTACATTCCGGCGATAAACAGCGTGCGCAATGTCGTGGACATTGTGCTTGTCTTTATCATCGTGTATGTGGTGCTGAAGTTGCTTCGCGGAACGCGGGCCGTGCCGACCATCGTTGGCCTTGTGCTGCTGTTTTTGCTCTATTGGCTGTCGATCGCACAGGACCTGGCTACGCTCGAATTTGTTTTAAGGTACGCGGTCGTTTATGTCGGGTTTGCGATCATTGTCCTGTTTCAATCAGAGATCCGGCAGGCGTTGATATATTTTGCGAATCGGCTGCGGCTGCCGATACTGCGGCGGCAGCGAGGCCAGTTTGGCGGCAGTGTTTATGATGAGATCGTTCTGGCCGTGACGACGCTCGCGTCCGAGAAAACTGGTGCTTTGATCGTGATCGAACGGAATGTAGGCCTTCGAAACTTTGTCGATTCCGGTGTACAGCTTGACGCGGCCATCGGCTATGACCTCCTGGTTACGATATTCAATCCGTCCACGCCGCTGCATGACGGAGCGGTCATTATCCAGAATGAACGCCTTGCCGCCGCTTCGGTGTTTCTCCCGCTGACTAAGAACCCGGAAGTTTCTCGCGAAATGGGCACACGGCACCGAGCGGCTATCGGGATAACCGAAGGTTCAGACGCGATCTCGATCGTCGTCTCTGAAGAAACAGGTTCGATCACCTATGTCGCGGCAGGTAATTTGATCCGAAATGTAGATACGACAACCTTGCGCAAACTCTTGCTTGAGGCAATGGAGATACCGGCAACCATCGCCAAACGCGAGCCCGCAAAAGCAATGAAGGAGGCCGACAGCGAAATAACGGTCGGCTGATACGGAAACCCACGGACCTATTGAGAATGGCGTCACGCACTGAAAAACGTTTAGAAGGCCAGCAATTAGGGCTCTTTATCAAAAACATTCTTCGGAAGGTGTTTCTCGAAGACTGGCTGATGAAGCTTATGGCCCTAATAATTACGTTTGCCCTTTGGATGGGCGTGACGGGCCTAAGCCAACCGGCAGTGCAGAGAATGAACGGAATTCCGCTCGCGCTTCGTTATTCTGAAAATGTTGACGCTACATCAACCGTCGAGGAGCTTGACGTCGTTATCAGCGGTGACAAACGGAAGATCGATCAGATAAGCAAGAATGATCTTATCATTTCGCTCGACCTGACCGGTGTTCCGCCAGGCGACAGAGTCGTGCAGCTAACGCCGGGAACCATCTCACTTCCGCTTCCGAACGGGATCAAGATAGATGAGATAACGCCGGGACAGATAACGGTCAAGATCGAACCGCTTGAAGTAAAGGAAGTTCCTGTAAATCCGGTGACGACGGGGCAGGTCGCAGAAGGTTATGAAATATACGGGCAGTCAGTGAATCCGGCAAAAGTAAGGGTGCGCGGTCCGGCCAATCTCGTTCGCCCGTTGGCGATGGTCACGACCGAAAAGATCGACCTCACCGGTAAGAATGCAGATTTTACAGCAAATCAGATCCCGGTCACCATCAGCAACGCCGGCAAGGTAACACCGCTCGATCCGCTTGTCAGCGTTTCATTCCGCATTGGAGAAAAGAGAATTGAAAAAGCATTCAGCGTACCGGTTGCGGGCGACACAAAACGAAAAGTGAACGTGGTCCTCTATGGCGGAAAGTCGCTCTTGGAACACCTAAAACCCGAAGAGATTTCGGTCGAGATGATAAAGGACGCAAACGGTACCGAGCGGCCGAGTGTGACCTTGCCATCGTCGCTCGCCGACAAGCTTGAGATCCGGCGGCCGCGGGCGGCGGGTCAGTAAATACTGAAGGTATATTCGAATTTGATGACGGTCGAAACAGGTATGCCGTTCTTCTTCTTTGGTTCAAAGACTATTCGCGAGGCCGCCGCCACAGCCTGCTCGTCAAGCCCGTAACCCAACCCGCGCAGTACCATCACATGCAGTACCCGCCCGTTTGCACCCAGCAAAACGGCGACCATGATGCTGCCCTGCCTGTTCGCATTCCGAGCTTTGTCGGTGTAGCTTGCCCGCGGCTTTGAAAGGATCTTGATCGGCGTGACGCCTGGCTCCGGCACCGAGCGCGCGCCGTTGGAAGCCGGCTCGCGGCTGTAGTACTCATGAAATGCCCGTGCGCTCTCCAGCATTTCTTCAATAGACTTCTTATATGCCTCCTGCTTCATGTGCTTGAGGCCATCCTCAAGCACCGCGACCGAATTGGCCAGAAGGCCGATCTCGTCCTTGACCGATGATCCGGCGGCGACCTTTTTGCCCAGGATGGCCACCAGCGTATCCGACTTCAACATATAGCCGGGCGGAAACCCCGGGTCAAGGGCGATCATCTTATCGGCTGTCCGCATCGCATCACCTGTCTCCCATTCCCACAGTTCAGCCCGTCCGAGCACGTAATATGCCGGCATGTTTGCCGGGTCAAGCTCAATTGCCTTTTCAGCCTCCTTTCGCGAACGGCCTATCTTCCTTTCCAGCAGAAAACCGTATGCAAGATTTGCGCGGTACGTAGCATTTGAAGGTTCCAACTTCACCGCTTTCTCCAACATCTTTCGAGCGTCCTTGTTGTCAGGCGTTTTCAGATATGCCAAACCGAGATACTCGATCAACTCGGCGTCATTCGAATATTTCGCTTGTTTGATCAGGCCCTTAAGCGATTCGATCGCTTCCGGGTTCCGTCCCTCAACGTAATGTCTGATCGCAGCGTCGCGGGGATTTGACTGTGCATAGCAGCACAGCGCTGATAAGAGAACAACAATAAAAGCGGCGGTCGTTCGGGAAGAGTTCATAGGTCCTCGTACGAGGGAATCATACCCGAAGCTCTGCGTTCTCGTCCACAGTTTTTCCATAAGGTGCGATTTGCCAAGAAGTTTTTTGCAAGTTCGATGCGGATAACCCGTTCAGCCTCTAACCGCAGGAATTCGGGGGCTGCCGAAAGCCCCTTCGACGGGAGCAAACAAAATGAAGAAGACCATATCCATTTCAGCCGCCGTTTTGGTGGCAGCCGTGTCAATTTTTATTTTTTCGAGCGCAAGATTCAGCGGCTCTATCACGGCCGCAAATACGGATATCGATCCGGCAGCGGTCGAATCCGCAAAGCCAAAAAAGACCCTTCGAGCATTTCGCTCGGAGCAGGAGCTGAAGGACTATTTCCGTCAATTGGACGACAAGCGCAAGCGTGACCTTCGAGCGGCGAAAAGTGAAGCGCAGGCCACAGGAAATGCCATGTCGGCGACGCCGTCAGCGGCAAAGGAGTCCAAGGACTCGGATGATTCGGTGACAAACAATCAGCACGCCGGCGTGGACGAAGGCGGTATTGTAAAGCTGCATGGCGACCATCTCGTGATCTTACGGCGCGGCCGCTTGTTTACGGTCAAGATCGGCGATAACTCGCTGAAACCGGTTGACGCGGTCGATGCGTTCGCGCCCGGCGTAAACCCGCAAAGTGATTGGTATGACGAGATGCTCGTCTCAGGTAATACGGTCGCCGTCATCGGCTACAGCTACGGCCGCGGCGGGACGGAGGTAAATCTTTTCGACATCGACGAACTCGGCGGGCTCGATTATCGTTCGACCTATCACCTGCGATCGAACGACTACTATTCATCCCGCAACTACGCCAGCCGCCTTATCGGCAGCAAATTGGTCTTTTATACGCCGATGTATCTCGGCTATTACAGCGGCGACCCGATGGAGCGATTTCCCGCCGTACGCAAATGGCATAAGGGCGCGACCGACAAGGAATTTGAACGGATCGTACCGGCGACCAGCATTTATCGTGCCGAACGTCCGGTCGAATCTAGTTACAGCCTGGCACTGCACACCGTAACGGTCTGCGATCTTGCCAGCCGTGAATTCTCATGCACCGCGACCGGAACGCTTGGTGCTCCGGGCCGCGTGTTCTACGTTTCGCCGACTTCGGTTTATGTGTGGACAACTGATTGGAATTACGGTTACGGGAACGGCCGCAGATCGACGTCTGCGTCAATGCTATACAAAATGCCGCTTGATGGTTCCGCGCCTAGCGCGGTCGGCGTCGCCGGTTCGCCGGTCGATCAATTCTCGTTCCTTGAAAGCGGCGATCAGCACCTCAATGTTCTTGTCCGTTCTGACGGTTACGGCGAGCAAATGTGGGGCTCGGAATTTGCCGCCGGAGATGTTGCGTTGTTCAGGATGCCGATCGACAGTTTCTCGGACGGAAGCCTCGATGCGCCGCGTTTTCGTTACCAGGCACTACCGAAGCCGGCCGGCTATACGTTCCAGAATCGCTTCGTCGGCGACTATCTTCTTTACGGCACAGGCAGCGGCTGGGGAGCACCCGACACAAAAAATACCGCCGACCTCTTTGCCCTCAACTGGACAAATGGCGACGTGAGCGAGCTGCGATTGAAACACGGCGTCGATAGGATTGAACAGATCGGCAAAGATGCGGTGGTTGTCGGGACAAACGGAACGGATCTTTACTTTTCGCCGGTCCGTCTTGGCTCGCGGCCAGAAGTAAAAGAAAGCTATATGCGGCCAAACGCTTCGCAAGGTGAACTTCGCAGCCACGGCTTCTTCTATAAACCGGACGGCAAGGATTCCGGCCTGCTCGGTTTGCCGATCGCCCGCGAAGGCCGGCCCGGTTATCGCCATCTCGTCGAAGGCTCGGCAGCGATCCTCTTCTTACGAAACAGCGGGCTATCGTTTAACGAACTCGGCGAAATGGAATCGCGCAATTCGTCTACATCGGATGGCTGCCGTGCCTCCTGCGTCGATTGGTACGGCAACGCCCGGCCGCTGTTCGTCCGCAACCGAGTCTTCGCACTGCTCGGCTACGAGATCGTCGAAGGAAATGTAAACGACGGCCGCATCCGCGAAACACGCCGGATCAACTACTCCCCCCGCGGAAGCGCCCGTGCCGGTGAAGATGAATAGTTCGTTCTATTCCTCTTATTCTTCTTTTTCAGTGGTTGATCTTTCACCACCGAACAAGAAGAATAAGAGGAATAACGCCGATTCTTCAGTTGCCCTTGCTCTATCAATTATCGGCTGTCGTGATCATTGACCTCTGACCTTTTTTGGCTTCGCCATTCGTTTGAATACCAAATAACTCTGATAGTAGCGAAGAGGTTTTTTCACAACGTTGCCTTGTCTGTGCGAAAACGCTGAGGCGTCAGTTCGTTTAATGTCCCACACGTATTTTGTTTCACTCCACGACGGATAATCAGGCGCGATTTTGATCAAATAGTTGGCGAAATCCAACAACTCGGCCTCGGACATATTTATCTGGTAGCTCAACCAGAGCGCATCCGCGATTGCCTGGTCCTGAAAATTAGTACCGGTTACCCGTTTAAGATCAAGTTCAACGCCGGCTCCGGCTTCGGCGACCATTCGGGTATCGAGCCGCTTCATGGCGTCGATCACTTTCTGTCCTTCATCAGATGCACGAAGTCTAACAACGTTTTCATCAATCCCGACAGCGATTTGTGTGGCAACGAAGGAACTTGAATCCCGGAGGCGTCTCGGGTTGTAGCCGTCCATCAGCTTAATAAGGAATGGAAATGTCTTCGGGCCGTCCAGCAACAGATATTTTCGGATGACGCGGTATTGCCCGTCCCGGGAATTCGTAATATGTTTGTCTTCCTTTATTCGTTCACGGATCCTTTCCTCAACCGTCATTTTCGCTATCTCGGATTCGGAACTGTGCTTATAGTTTTCTTCCTCCTCTGGAATGAGAATCGGTTCGAGAGCAGCCATTAGACGGCCAGCTTTGAGTTTGCCGGGTTCGCATTCTCTTTCGGGACAGATGAAAAAATCGTCTATCGTCAAAAGGAGCTGTTTCGCCCCCTTCGAATCGAAATAACTTACAAAACCCATGTATCCCGGAAATGCTTGATCAGGCACCTCATCCACGCGTTTTGGCGGAAGCTGCTTCCAGGTGGAAACTTCATTGAAGATCGCATCGTAATGCTGCAGCTTCACCGGTTCTTCGTTTCGCCCCTGTTTCCCGCCTTCGACAAACTCCCAGTAAGACGCCTCGCTTTCTGTCCGAAAAAGAAGCACCGTGGTCCGCTCCGCCGCGTGAAATGCAGGATACTCGATCAGTATCACAGAGGCCGGTCGCTTACCCTTCAGTTCACCCAACCATGCTTCCGCCGGGGACTTTGATTTCTTTAGCCACGTCCGGATCCACTCATGGTCAGCGGCATGACCTCTATCCAGAAGTGATCCGTAACTCAGATCCCAGCCGAATGAGGCACCTCGATCCTGGCCGCAAACGGACAAGTTGAGAAGTACAATTATTAATAAGAGCTTGAATTTGGCCATCGAGATTGATTCGATATCGCAGCGGCAATCCGAATCCTACCTAAAGTATAACCCAGACAACGCCTTCGATCTTCAACCAATCCTTAGGTAGAAATTCGGATGTTACCTCGCCAAAAAACGTTCAAAATAACGCTAACTCAAATCCTCCACCCAAAATACCGCGAATGTCTATTCGCATTTCCTCTGTGATCTCGTGTTTGGCGGTGTATTGCTTTGACCGGTAATTGGACAGGCGCTCACGGAGTTTCTTGTCGAACTCCGCGAATTTTTCCGGGGTGTAAAACTCGTCGTCGTTGCCGTAGAGGTAGAAGGTTGGGGCGTTGAACGGTTGGTAGGCGGGGTTGGTGTCGAGATCGCCGGGGATGCCGCCGCAGATGCCGATGACGGCGGCCAAGGATCCGGGATGGGTGAAGGCGAAGCGAAAGTTTAGCGCACAAGCCTGTGAGAAGCCATAGAGATATACCTTCGAGCTGTCGATCAAAGCATCGGCCGAGAGTTTCGCGATCACATCCAGCAAAAATTTGTGATGCAGGGCGACCGATTCGGCCGCGTTGTGATCGGTCAGCCAGCCAAAGCCGACGCGATATCCATCATCCGTCTCCCGAAAATGCTGGTGCGGTGCCTGGACCGACGCGATCACCCAATCCGCAGGCGCCACGCGTCGGGCCTCGCGCATCATATATCGTTTGTGCGCGCCATAGCCGTGGACCGCTATCAGAAGGGGCCTCTTAACCTCCCCTCCCGCCGGAGGAGGGATTGACGGGGTGGTGGCCGCAGCCGGCACGTACAGATCATAGTAGAGCTTTATCTCCGCCGTCACCGACAGGTCAGTCTGAAGGTCTTCTTCCATATAAATCCTGTATTCCCCTTTGCGCCCCTTGTGTCTTCAACTTCGTGTGCTTTGTGTTAAAAGGATTTCTTACCACAAAGTCACGAAGTTGAAGACACAAAGGGCACGAAGTTAGGAGAACGGGGCCCTACCGGCTTGGCGGAAGGGTTTGGCTAACTGTTACAATGTTCGCATTTATGCGGGATTTTTTCGAGCGGTTCGACCGGCTTACGGACATAAGGAAAGACGGTGGGGCCGCCGCCTGGCTGGAGCGGATAGCGTTCGTATTTCTCTTGCTCACGTTTGCGTCGGCACCGCATTCGATAGCGGCGACGCAGACCGCGTGGATCATCGGGATGCTGGCCTGGATCATCCGGCTTCCGCTCCGCCCGCGAATCCGCTTTCGCTTCGGCCCACTTGATGCTGCATTGTGGGCCTTTTTTCTTTGGTCGATTGTCACCTCGCTTAGCTCATACGAACCGCTGATCTCGATAGACCGCCTGCGCGGCACCGCGGTCTTTCTGATCTTTTACTTTGTCTATTACAACATCCGAACCGTGCGTGCCGCATGGCTTGCCGCCGCGATGATGATCGTGTCCACAATGATCAGCGTCGTCTGGATGCCCGTTGAACGCCTGATCGGCCGTGGTGTTGAGATACACGGTGTTGCGGCAAACAGTCCGCTGGCCAAACCGGGGTTGATCGATGGCGACACCCTTCTTGAAGTGAACAAAAAGAAGGTCACGACGCCTGATGAAGTGGTGAAGGGCCTTGAAAGTGCAGAAATTTCAAAGGTCAGGTTTTACAGGCCGGATTTTGAACTCACTATCGATGTAAAGAGAGCGGATCTGCTAGCCGGCGGCGGAGCTATTGAAAAGCTTGGCATCACCGGCTGGAAAAAGAGCCATAACTGGCGGTCGAAAGGGTTCTATGGACATTACACTACCTACGCCGAAGTTCTGCAGCTGATCGGTTCGCTCATATTTGGGCTATTCATCGCGGGGCTTGCAAGCCTCGGCTTTGGAAAAAGTTCAGGCGGACCGGACACAGCAAGGGCCTCGCGGGCTGTGATCGGCCTTCTTTTTCTTGCACTTCTCGGCACAGGCCTGGCATTGCTGCTTACGGTAACGCGCGGGCCGCAGCTTGGGCTTGCGGTTTCGGGCGGGCTTATTGTTCTCGCCGGTTTGGGCCGACG
>JADYZI010000250.1 GCA_020853255.1 Acidobacteriota bacterium | reverse complement strand
GACGGTTCTACGGATCACGATGCCGCCTATATGGACTACGACGGCGACGGAAAGCTCGACACTGCGGCCGCAGACACGGACGGCGACGGCGTAACTGACACCGTTGTTGCGGACACGGACGGCGATGGAAAGGTCGATGCCGCAGGGGTCGATGCCGATGGCGACGGTAATTTGGATGCAATGGCGTTCGACACGGACGGCGACGGCGTGGTCGATGCCACGATGACAGATACCGACGGCGACGGCCAAATGGACGAAGCCGATATCGACGGCGATGGTGTCACCGATTACACACTCGATGCGGACGGCCTCCCGACCGAAGAAGAGGTCTCAACAAACTCGGTCGAGTTCACGGTCGGCGAAGACGGTTTCCCTGTCGAGGATGCTCCGACCGATGATTCGGATGCGTTCGCAGACTATGCCGAGCAGCCTGCGGCCGACTATGGCGTAGGCGCCGATCCGGCGTTCGTCGAAACGCCTGTCGATTCCGGCTACACGGCATCACCGGTCGAATCTTCGGATACCGTGGCCCCCGATGCTGATGCCGCTGCAGAGGCCGAACAGCAAGCTCACGTCGATGCGGCCACCGATGCTCAATCTGCCGCGGACGAATTTGTCGCACAAGGTGACTATGCGGCGGCGGCGGACGCTCGAGAAACGGCCGAGAATGAAGCTTATGCCGCGGGCGATTCTTCGATGTTGGGCGCGTCGGATTCAAGCGATCTTGATAACGCCGCGTACAAGCAGGAACAGGCCGAGGGCTATCAGGCTCAGCAGCAAGAGCATATCGCAGAAGGCGATTATGCCGCCGCGAAAGAGGACGCTCAGAATGCGGGCTACGCGACCGGCGACGCCGATTATCTCGCTGGTGGGGACGATCACACAGGGCAGTCTGACAACGACGTCTATAATCTCGACAACGCTGCCTATGACCAAAAGAACGCCGAATCATCTGCTGCCGACGCCGAGTGGTACGCGAACGCAGGAATGGACGATGCGGCCCAATCTGCGGCGGATCACGCCGAGGCGTATCAAGCTTCGGCCGATGAATCTGCATCGCGCGCCGACGAGGACAGCTACAACTACGATGCTGATCCGTCGTCTGCGGTGGAAACGGGCGGCAGCTACGACGTCGCCGATGCCGGAACATACGATGCCGGCACCTATGACGCAGGAGCTTATGACGCGGGCGGTTACGACGCGGTCGATACCGGTATCGACACAACTATGCCGGTCGATACGTCAGGATATGATCCGTCGTCAGACGTTTAGTCTTACCGAGAACAATGTGAAGGCCGTTCGGATCACACCGGACGGCCTCATTTGTATTCTGAGTTGGGAAAAGGATCATTTCTGAGCGATCGTTACCTTTCCCTGCTCGCTAATGCTGTTTACAATATCGCTGACCGTATTTCCCGTGAACGGCCCAGTAACTTTTGTCTGCGGATCGCCCGCGACTATCGAATAACGGACACCGGAAATAAAGGATAGCTCATCGACGACCAAACTCGCAGAAACCGGCCCGGCACAAAGCTTAAAGCCGCCGCCCGATTGCAGATTCTGTCGGACTCCTTTCCAGAAGTCAATATCATGGCCATTGATCAACAGGTCGCCGTTCTTCGCAAGATATTCAAGGACATCCCAATGCGAACCCTTCGAAGCATGGGTCAAAGGAAAGTCGAACTTAAAATTAGGATCGCCGGCCTTGAACGTGACAACCTTCTTGAACGCCTTCGAAAGAACGGATCCAAATTTATCTACGCTTTCTTTCTCGAGCTTTTTCACCAAACTCGCCTCGGAAAGATCCATAAATCCAGAGATCTTGCTGCAGGATGAGGAACAGCCCGTAGCCGAACATACGCAGACCGCAGCATAGCCATCGGGGCAAGTTTGAGATGCAGAACAGTGTCCTACTTCAGTGCAGGTGCATGACTCTCCCGGACCCGGGAGAGATGACTGTGCCGAGGCTGAAAGAGCAAATGCAGCGATAATTGAGAACGTGAGAGTGACGAGCCTTATAGTCTTGATCTTCATAGATACCTCCTATTAGATGTGAGTCAAAGACAATACGGGATGTTCCAACCTAACTCTACGCCCCCCCAAAAAAATGTCAAGAGCCTTAAACCTTTGCGAACGTGAGGCCGGTTTGGCCTTGGTATTTGCCGCCGCGGTCATCGTAAGAAACGGCGCAGTCCTCGTCTGACTCGAAGAAGAGTATCTGGCCGATGCCCTCGTTGACGTAAACACGCAGCGGCAGATTTGCGAGATTCGCGATCTCGACGACGAGTCGGCCGGTCCAGCCTGCTTCAAGCGGTGTCGTGTTCACCAGCAGGCCGGCACGCGCATACGTCGATTTTCCGAGTGCGACACCGGTAACATTCCGCGGCATCTTGAAGGTCTCTACCGTAACGCCGAGCCCGTAATGGTGCGGCGGAAGCAGATAATATTTCGCCCCGTCCTCGGCAATTTGGAGTTCCGGTTCGATCAGCGAATGCTGTTCGTCAAAGCGTTTAGGATCGATCTCCTTACCGTGAACCGACGAAAAGATGCGGAATCCGTCATCCGCAAGCCGCATATCATAGCCATAGCTCGACGCACCGGCCGAAATGATCTTGCTGCCGTTTGATTCGCGTACGAGTTCGGGAAGGAACGGCGTGATCATCGCGTGTTCTTCCGCCATTTTCCTGAGCCAAAGGTCTGATTTGATCGCCATAAATTCTCTTTCTAAAGTTGGAGCAAGGTCATCGTCCCGTCACCGACGGTGAGCTTTACCGCTGTGCCGCCGTTGCCTGCACGTGCGGCAATTCCCTTTTCGGTGAACGGCACGGTCCGCACACGCGGCTTAAGGTTCGTAAGCTCATTCTTGATCGAACCGGTTCGAAGGATCACAGCCGTTAGATCCGCGCTCAAAGCTCGCGGAAGATGTGCCGTCAGCGAACCATTAGCCACCTGCACATCGATCAAACTTCCGCGCCACGCTTGATTCGGCATCGTAAAGGATACGTCGCCTTTGCCGATCGTCGCTGCAAGAGTTCCGCTTACGAGAGCGATATCAACATTGGATTCGATGCCGTTGATCCGCAGATCGCCGTCGATGCCCGAAACCGAAATGTCGCCCTTGCCGGCATTGATCTCGACGTCGCAATACTGAGGCACGCTGATCGTATAATTTATCTTATACGGCACGCCCGCGAGCTTCTTGAGCAGCTTGCGGTCAGCCTTTTTTGCAGCCTTCCGGTTGTCCGGGCCGACGCTGAAGATGCTGACGCGGCTGACGCTTTCCTGCATCACAAAGCCGGTCAGCTCCGTAACCTGTTGGAGTTCACTCTCGCTGCCGCCCGAAACCTCGATCACCGCGGAGATCGAAATTTCATTGCTCCGCGAACCCACCACCTTCACAGAGCCATTCGGAGCACCTTGGATAACGACCGTGCCGCCCGCTCCGAAGTCGAAGCGATCCGTCTTCGTCGTTGAACGCTTCAGGTTTTCCGCCTGCCCGAAGGCGATCGCCGCAGCCGAACAAAGGATCAGCAAGATCGTCAGGATTCTAAAAGTTTGTTTGGTCATTTCGATCGAACTTAACAGTTGCATTTTTTGATGTTTCAAACGCGATCCACAACAGGATAGCACGGATGCCACGGGTAGGCCTTGTCAGTACCGCCTGCGTGAGCGGGCGGTGGATAGTGGTCAGTAAGCCGTCAGCAGTGAGCGGGCGGTCAGTCCCTGTCAGTACCACCTGCGATAGCGGGTGGCCTTGTCAGAACAGCCTGCGTGAGCGGGCGGCCTTGTCAGTACCGCCTGCGGTAGCGGGCGGTCTTGTCAGAACCGCCTGCGTGAGCGGGCGGTCAGTTCCGCCGAACACCTCTCGGCTCCGGAGGAGCCGCATGTTTGTAGGACACAACCGTCAACGCATGCCCGGAGGCGGCTTGCCGCCGACGTGGCCGCCTTTTGTCCCAGCCAAGACGCTCGTGGGACAGCTCTTGGGACAAAATAAGTGATGCGTGCTCAATCACTTACGCGATTTGTCCCAGAATCTTGCAAAAAAAATATCAAACCGCATTTTCCATTCTCAATTCTCCGTTTTCAGTTCTCCTTGGAGGCGGCTTGCCGCCAACAAGACTAAGAACATCTTCTGGGCTATGCCCTTTCGCAGTGCGGTCGGGCTTGCCCGACCGTCCCTAGCCAACTCAGACTCCCGGAGGCGGCTTGCCGCCGACGTGGCCGCCTTTTGTCCCAGCCAACACACCTCTGGGACAGCTCTTGGGACAAATAAGTGATGTGTTATCAGCCACTTACCCGATTTGTCCCAGAATCTTGCAAAAAAAGATCAAACCGCATTTTTTATGACCATCTTCGGAGGAGCCAAATGCTTGGGTCGCCACGAATGCCCGAATGGAACCTCTTCCGGGCTTTGCCCGTTTATTTGCGGTGAAGCTTGCTTCACCGGCAGCGGTTCTTCTCATCTCTCGGAGGCTCAGCCTCCGAAGGCCGGCGGCGGAGCCGCAAAGGTTGAGTAGCATCATCCGGAAAAGCGGAGCTTTTCCGCAAATAGAGCGGCAAAGCCGCCGCCCTAACCTCGAACCTTGAACCTTGAACCTTGAACTTATTTTTTCAAAGACCAACGGCCGGCTCGACCGTTTTGTCATCATAGCGGACTGACGCGCACGTTTGAAGCACAAACCGCACAAACCGCACAAAACGTACAAAATGCACGATCTGCACAAAATTGATCGCTATCGTCGGAAGAATGAGATGCTGCCTTGTTGGTTGGTGACCGAGAGAGTTGCGCTGCCGTCGCCGAACTTTCCG
>JADYZI010000249.1 GCA_020853255.1 Acidobacteriota bacterium | reverse complement strand
GGTGACGGTGCTTTTTTTCATCGGGCGCCTTGACCTCAACATGGACGGCGGAAATACCGGACCTGTCGGCCGTAGTAAACTCAAGCGAGAACTCGGGAACATCAAGCTGTTTCAGCCTTGCCGAGAGCTCATCGGCCTCGACCCCAAGGCTAACCAACGCTCCCAGCACCATATTACCGCTCGCGCCGGCAAAACAATCGAAATACAAGGTTCTCATCTGACTTGCAGTTTATTATTTTTCCGGCCCGAAAGGAAAACCCGCCATTGGGTTAGGCCGCTTTTGCTAACGTGGTTTCTTAACGCATATAATCTCAATTTTCGTGCTCGAACTGAAAATGACCATTATCGAAATACAAGATCTATTGAAACAAACTGTCCGAAGCTCTGCCATGGCGCGGTTTGGTGTTGATCCGGGCAAGCCCGTTCTTGAGGTGCCGCCGAAGACCGAATTGGGTGATGCGGCCTTTCCAATCGGTTTTGAGCTTGCAAAATTGATCAAGCAGCAGACCGGCGAAAAACAGAATCCGCGGGCGCTTGCCGAGGAACTGCAAACCGATATCGAAAAACTCGAGTTTGTCGGCCGCGTCGAGATCGCCGGCCCCGGCTATCTCAACGTATTCTTTGACCGAACACGCTTTTTGCGGGTAAACACGGGCGCAGATCCGCTCCCGAAGGCCTCGGCACCGGCGGGCATAAAGATCTGTGTTGAGCACACGTCTGTAAACCCGAACAAGGCGGCCCACATCGGCCACGTTCGAAATTCCGTACTCGGCGACACGTTCCAACGGATCTTGAAGGCCGAGGGAAAATCCGTCGAGGTCCAGAACTACATCGACAATACAGGAGTTCAAGTAGCGGATGTCGTTGTTGGCTTTATCTACTTGGAACATCTTGACTTAGCGGCTATCAAAGAACTTGACGCAAAGCTGTCGCTTGCGGGGCGCTCATTTGATTACTACTGCTGGGACCTCTATGCAAAGGTCGGGCTTGAATACCAGGCGAACGAAGATCTCAAGGCACGACGGGCGGACGTGCTTCATCTGATCGAGGAAGGCGGGAACGAAAATTCCCTTCTGGCCGATTATGTCGCCACGCGAAATGTCGAATGCATCACAAAAACGATGCAGCGGCTCTCGATCAGATACGACCTGCTGCCGCGTGAGTCCGAAATTCTTCATCTTCACTTCTGGGATCGAGCCTTTGAGCAAATGAAGGAACGCGGAGTTATCCATTTTGAGACAGAAGGCAAAAATGCGGGATGCTGGGTGATGCCCTTCGAAGCTCACGAAGGCACGGACGAACACGAATCCGACAAAATACTCGTACGATCGAACGGGACCGTCACATACACCGGCAAGGACATCGCGTACCAAATGTGGAAATTAGGCCTGCTTGGGCTTGATTTTTACTACAAGCCGTTCATGACCAATCCCGACGGCTCGGAGATATGGATAACGACGGCGGATAAAACCGTGAATGCCGACAACGCTCCTGAATTCGGTCACGGCGAGACCGTTTATAACGTGATCGACACGCGACAGTCCTACCCGCAGGAGGTGGTCAAGAAAGGTGTCGCCGCGATCTTTCCTGAAAAGGGCGAGGCCGCAAGTGTTCACCTTTCGTACGAAATGGTCGCCCTTTCACCGGCCGCGGCCGAAGAACTTGGTTTTGAGATCAGCGACGAAGACCGGGCAAAGCCCTTTATAGAAATGAGCGGCCGCAAAGGCCTCGGCGTAAAAGCGGACGACCTCATTGACCGGCTTGAAGCTAACGCACTGGTTGAGGTCGAATCGCGGCATCCGGGCTTGGCCCAAGAACCTAAACTTCATGCGGCACACCAGCTTGCAGTCGGTGCCTTAAGATTCTTTCTACTTAAGTTCACGCGAAATACGATCATCGTATTCGACTTTAGGGAAGCCCTCGCAACTGATGGCGAGACAGGCACTTTCTGTCAATATTCTGCCGTGCGGGCAAACTCAATATTTAGAAAGCTGGCTGAGCAAGATATATCGTTTGAACAGTTACAGACGGAACTTCAGAATTTCGATGAAGTTAAAGTAATACTTGAAGGCGAGAATGGCAACGAAATATGGTCGCTAGTTGCTTTGGCGGCAAGACTCGAGGATGTCATCAGACAGGCATCGGCCTCGAACGAACCGGCAGTGCTTGCGAAATATACCTTTGCCCTCGCAAAGGCGTTCAATCTTTTTTATCACCACCACAAGATACTCACCGAAGAGAACCAGGTAAAGCGGGCGGTGCTTGCAACCGCTGCCGACGCGGCCCGCCGTTCGCTGACCGCCGCGTTGGCAACGATGGGTATCGAAGTTCCAGAAAAGATGTAATTGACAGACCAAAGGTAAGTCTGCTAAAAAGGTGAAGATGAGATCGGGATCGAAACAGATCAGGACCTATACGTGGCGATGGAGCTGGCGGTTTGACCGCGGGCCGGCATCGCTTGTCATAGACTCAACGACCTGTACTCTTTCTCATCGATAGAAGCGAGGTTTACGAGATCTTCAGAAGTGCCGCCCGAATGAAAAGGGGCGGCATTTTTATTTTTCGCGAATGGATAATTTTGAAGAATTTTTGCGGGCTTCGACCGAGGCCAACGTGATACCGGTTATCGAAACGATGCCGGCGGACCTGCTGACGCCGCTCGCGGTCTATCTGAAGCTGGCCGAGGACGGAACTGAATCGTTCCTTCTGGAGTCGGTCGAGGGAGGCGAAACTTTGGCTCGCTACTCCTTTGTCGGTGTCGATCCATGGTTCGGCATTTCGGGCAACAACGAGCGGCTCGTACGGCGCGATGCCTCTGGTTCGACGGTGATCGAAATGCCGATGGTCGATTTTCTCCGCGATCATTTTCAACGTTATCGTCTTAACGAGCGCGAAGACCTGCCGAGTTTTGCAGGTGGTGCCATCGGGTCACTTGAATTTGGATGTGCCGCTTGGTTCGAGCCGAGTTTGGCGAAGTGCATCGATCCCGGCGAGCACGAGGCCGAGCTAATGTTCTGCCGCACGATCGTCGCGTTCGATCATGCCAAGCAGCTCATAAAGATCGTATCGCTCGCGTTCGTCGATGAGGCAAACGGCGAATTGGAGCAGCTTAAATGCGCTTATGATTCGGCTGCAAGCGAGGTTTTGGCAATACGAGACAAGCTTGGATCAGGCACGCTCAACATTCCGCCCAATGTTCGCACCACGTCTAACTTAGAACGTACGTCAAACTTCAAGAAAGCTGATTTTGAGGCTGCGGTCCGTTCCGTTAAGGAATATATTGCCGCGGGCGATGTCTATCAGATCGCACTTTCGCAGCGCTTTCTGCGTCCGACACAGGCATCGGCGGTCGCAATTTATCGG
>JADYZI010000248.1 GCA_020853255.1 Acidobacteriota bacterium | reverse complement strand
GTATTATCGTTGGCTTGAAACTGTTCAAGGGCGGATATGAAAGCGTTGCGATCTAAAGAAGGTGTCCTCTCGGTCGAGAATGTATCGCTGCCGGAACGCGCGGACGAAGCCCTTGTTCGTGTTCTGGCGTCCGGCATCTGCAATACCGATCTTGAGATAGTTCGCGGCTATGCCGGTTTCAGCGGGACGATCGGGCACGAATTTGTCGGCGTGGTTGAAAGAGCGGCCGACGCGCCCGAACTGGTCGGAAAACGCGTTGTCGGCGAGATAAACGCCGGCTGCGGCCAATGCGAACTTTGCCGCCGCGGGGATGCACGTCATTGCCCGGAGCGCACCGTTCTGGGAATAGTTGGGCGCGATGGCTGTCATGCTGAATTTCTTTCGCTGCCGGTGCGAAATCTTATCGAAGTGCCATTGGCGATCGCGGACGACGAGGCCGTGTTTGCCGAGCCGCTTGCCGCCGCTTTCGGCATAACCGAACAGGTTGAGATCGCTCCTGACACTCGCGTCGCCGTTATCGGCGATGGCAAACTCGGCCTTTTATGCGCGATGGCGCTTGCCGAAAAGACCAGGGATATCTGCGTCATCGGCCGCCACAGGAACAAGCTTTCCATCGCTGAGGACGTCGGGATCGAATGCGTCACGGCTGATCGGGCCGCCTCGCTCGGCCGTGTGTTTGATGTCGTCGTCGAAGCGAGCGGTTCGGAATCCGGCTTTGCGTCCGCCGTAGATCTCGTCAAACCGCGCGGAAAGATCGTCCTCAAATCCACGTTTCACGGAACCCCAACTTGGCCGGCGTCCCGCATTGTCGTTGACGAAATAACCATTGTCGGCTCACGCTGCGGCCGATTTCGCCCGGCGCTCGATCTGCTTGCGGGAAAGAATATACCGGTCCAAAGGCTTGTCAGTGACGAATTCTCCCTAACCGACGGCGTGGCCGCCATGAACCGTGCAGGCGAAAAAGGCGTTCTGAAGGTTCTGCTTAGAATGACCTGAGGTACGGTTTTTCTTCCATTACCACGAAATCCACGAAACAGAGGCACGAAAATGCACGAAAAGAAGCTTGCTGGGACATAGATCTACGAAAGATCTGAGCCAACCGCGATCATAACTGAAGAAAATTTCCCAACATGACCTTGCCATGTTCGGTCAGGATCGATTCGGGGTGAAACTGCACGCCCTCAACGGGCATTTCCTTGTGCCTTAGCCCCATTATCAGGCCGTCGGGTGATTCGGCGGATATCTCAAGCTCTTGTGGCAGTGAATCGCGTTCAACGACCAGCGAATGATAGCGTCCAGCGTTGAACTCACCGCCGATCCCGCTGAAGATCGTTCGGCCGTCATGTTTAATTTCGACCGGCTTTCCATGCACCGGCTCGGGCCCGCGGACGACCCGGCCGCCAAAGTGCTGCCCGATCGCCTGATGGCCGAGGCACACGCCGAGAATAGGTATCCGGCCCGAAAACCGGCCGATCGCCGGAAGCGTCACGCCGGCACCGTCCGGCGTACCTGGGCCCGGCGAGATCATAAGCCGGCTGGGCCCAAGTTCTTCGATCCCGTCCGGGGTTATCTCGTCGTTTCTGAATATCTTCATCTCCGCACCCAATTCGCCCAGATATTGGACAAGGTTGTAGGTGAATGAATCGTAATTGTCGATAATTACAAGCATAAGACCGCTGATCCTTCTACAGAAATAATTCTCTATTTACTATTTTCCCGATCCAACCTATCATAGTCCAGCTAACCGACGGAGGCCGAATGATATTGAAAAGATTTGTCTGCACTCTCACTCTTCTCGCGATTTTCTCGCCGATGGCGCTGGCTCAAGGCGCCCCGGCCAAAAAGCCGACAGATGATCCGGATGCCTTAACAAAAGAGGCCGTTACGTTCCTGCGCGAAACAATGGCCGATGTGAACAACCTTCGCACGCTTGAGAACCGAATAAGCTTTTCCGCTGAACTTGCCGGATTGATGTGGTTTCATGACGAGAAAGAGGCACGTTCGCTTTATGTAAGCGTCTTTGGCAATTTTCAGCAATTGCTGATGCAGTATGACATTCAGATGAACCAGTTCCCATCTGTCGAAGGCGACGATGAAAGCCCGTACGGCTATCTTCGCGGCGGCTTGTTCACCGAAGTTACGGACAAGGGAAGGCTTCTGCGCCGTTTTCAGACCGCGATGGCCGTTCGCCAGCAGATCGCGATGGGCCTCGCGGAGCACGATCCCGAACTAGCTTTCAGTTTCTATTTTGACAGCATTACGGCGATCACGAACCCGACGTTTCGGCGCCAGTTGGAATCGGGAGACAAGTTCTTTGAAGTAAAACTTATGACCGAGATCGCTCAGACCAACGCGGCAAAAGCGGCTGAATTTGCCGTAAAGTCGTTAGACGACGGTATAAATTACCAGCACATTGAACTGCTCAAAAAGATCTACGAGAAAGATCCGGACAAAGCGGCCGACTTTGCCGCGGCCATGTTGAGCAAATTCAAGTCCGGTAAGAACGCCGATGACCTTTGGGTTGCCAGCACGTTCCTGAACGTTGCCGGTGAGTCGTTTGAGAAGTCGAAAGCAAAGGGTGGAAAACGCCCGATGCTTGACCGCGAAGGTTTGCGGGACCTGGCTGATGCACTAGCTCAGGCGATACTTGACAGTAAGAATGAGGAAGGCAACGGTCTTCAGTATGTAAGCGAGATCGAAAAATATAATCCATCTCGGGCTGTGCAGATTCGGGCTAAGTTCAAGGTCCCAGCGGGCGGCAGATATAGTTCGAATGGGAATGGATCATACGGAGCGTTTCCGGTAAATACTGTCGCGAACTCGGTCAATGCAATGTCTAACGCGAACTTCTCGAATTCAAGAGCCGAACGTGAAAGGCTTGAACGGGAAAAGGCCGACAAGGAGCTCCAAGAAAACGTTGAGAAACTGGCGAACAAGGAGCTTCCAAAGGAGCAGCGGGACAAGGTTGTTGCGGACGCACGGCGTATTCTTATACAAACGCCCGGCAAGGACAAGAAGATCCTCGGATTGAGCGCTCTTGCCGCTCAGGTCGCAAAAGCCGGGGATAGGGAACTGGCGGCCGAGATAATGAAAGATGCCCAGGCACTGGTCAACCCTCAGCCCAAAACATATCAGGACTTTTTGTTGAGCTGGATGCTGGCGACCGGCTATGTCGAATCCGACCCGGATAAGGCGTTTCCCGTGCTTGAAGATACGATCATGCGTGCCAATGACACACTTGCGGCGTTTATTAAGGTCGGCGAATTCATAGATGTTGCCGGTGACATGATAGATGAAGGAGAAGTTCAGGTCGGTGCGTTTGGCGGCCAAATGGTCCGCGGCCTGACCAGTGAGTTGGGAATGGCGGACAGCATGTTAAAGAAACTTGCCAAGGCCAACTTTAGGAAAACCCGCGATCTCGCCAACCGCTTTGACCGCAGCGAAATACGTATTCTGGCAAAAATGATGATCCTCAGGGCGGTTTTGGACAAAGGCAAGCAAGGCCCGGGCAAGTTGGAAAAAGAGGTGGATGCCGCCCTCGAAAAGTAGTTAGGACGAGATCACGATCAAAGGCCGCCGACCATTACCGGCTGCGTCCATGCCTTTTTGCCGTTTGATTCAAGTATTCGTGCACGGACATAGCCTTCGTCACCCTTGATCGAATAGGTTGCGGGAGTGGTGTCAGATTCGCTCAAAATGCGGCCGCCGCGTCCGATGAATTGGATCCGGTATTTGCTCCATTGCTGCGGCTTCACGGTAACGACCATCTGTTTTGGGCCCGCCTGATAATCGGCAAGTTCGACGCCTGTTGAAGCGTAGAAATCTCCTTTTTTCAGTGCATTAACAATTGCGGCAAGATCTAGTGACGGGGCGCGAACATATATCCAACCTTGTCCCGGCCTTGCCGCGGCCGGATCGTCAAAACGCTTGAACGTATGAACATCGTCATCGGCAATGCCGAAGACGAGCTTTCCGCTGGTAAGCACGCTGTCCCACATTT
>JADYZI010000247.1 GCA_020853255.1 Acidobacteriota bacterium | reverse complement strand
CGATGTCCAATCAGGCCGCGGCCCTCGTGGTCTTACCGGTCGCGGTGAAAACAGCCCTTGCGCTTGGGTTGAACCCGCGAACGTTCATCGTTGCCGTGACGTATGCGGCCTCGTTCTCGTTTATCACACCGCTTGAGCCCGCGTGTGTGCTGGTTTATACGCCAGGTCGTTATCGATTTATGGACTTTGTAAAGATAGGGACGATACTGACCATAATCGTCTTTGTTACCGCGATGATATTTGTTCCGGTCTTCTGGCCGCTCTAAACCCCGCCCGTTTTTTGTATCTCACGCAGCGACAATCCGCGCTTTACGATCAGCAGCAGGCCGATGGCGGTCCAGAACAATATTCGGCCTTTGCGTATGATCGCGATAGTAATACCAATGCCGGCGCCGGCCGCGATGGTTTCGGCGACAAACTGCGAACCGGCTTCGTCCACGCCAATGACAAATGGAACGAGCTTGAAAACTATTGTGATAAGACGGCTGACCGTTTCGAGCAAAAAGGCGTTCAGCAGCGAAGATTCGCCGAGGCGGGTCAAGATGAGCCATACTTCGGCAATCCCGAGAAGATGGAATGCCGCCTCAAACAGGCAGATCGGCAAAAAACGACGCGGATGACGGCGGTAGAATCCGTAGATCAGGTTTTCAAAAAGCCGAACCTCGGCACGGCCATTTTCAAGAAGGTTGCGGGCGAACCCGCGTTGATAGAGCTTTTCGCAGATCTCGCTGGCAAAGTGCCACTGCTTTACAACCATGACGATACCCAATATCAGCAGTCCGCCAAGCACACCGATAAGCACATCAATAGACCATCGCCAGCTTTCGTCAAGCTGAAAGCCACGCACAAAGGCAAACGAGCCGAGCAGAAGAAAGACGCTTGTGACAAAGCTGTAGAAAAGGTTTTCGGTCGCAACCGACGACAGCCCGACAACCAGCGGCAGACGTTTTCTTACAGCAACCGCCTTGGCCGTTCCGCTGACAAGTATGCCAAGCGGGATCATGCTGCTCATCGCCTCGCCGATGATGACCGCCGGTATGGTGTCCCGAAGGCTAAGCTTGTAAGGATCGTAAACCGACAGCTTCCACGCCGAGGCCCGTGTCAAAATACGTCCGAAATAGATCAGCAGAATGATCGCAAACCCCGCCAGCCCAAACCGCTCGATATTGCCAAGAATATCCGCCAGCCCAACAGACCAAACAAAATAACAGAACAGACCTATCCCGGCGATCGTGAGTATGATCCCCAAAAGTTTGAGACGGCTGACATGACGCTGATGGATGGCGGCCGGTTTGTCGGCCGCGTCGTGGTGATTTGGTTCAGAACTCACTGCTTTGCCAATGCTGACTTTCGCGATTAAAATGTTATTTTATCCAACTTGAGACATCAAAAACACTTCTATTAGGAAAAACTTTATGAGCACTGCCACTGGAACCGCCTTTTCTGTACCCGCATTGACCGTCTTATCGGAAGAAGAAGAACTATTTCGCGCATCCGTTCGCGAATTTGCCGAAGGCGAAGTTCGCCCCCGCGTCGAGGCGATGGAGCATGCCGCAAAGCTCGACCCGGCCCTGATAAAACAATGCTTTGAGCTTGGGCTAATGTCGATTGAATCGCCGGAAGAATACGGCGGTGCGGGCTCGACGATATTTAACGCAATTGTTGCGATCGAAGAACTTGCTCGTGTTGACGCCAGTATTTCAGTCTTTGTCGATGTACATAACACGCTCGTCACCAACGCGTTCATGAGATGGGCGAACGACGAGCAGAAGAAGAGGTATATGCCCCAACTGGCCGAAGGGCGTGTTGGCGCCTATGCATTGAGCGAAGCGGGTTCCGGTTCGGATGCGTTCGCGCTTACGACGCGGGCCGTTGACAAAGGCGATCATTTTGAATTGACCGGCCAGAAACTTTGGATAACGAACGGCAACGAGGCCGAGATATTTATTGTCTTTGCGACGATCGATCCGGAAGCCGGCTACAAAGGCATTACGGCATTCATTGTCGAAAAACAGTTCGAGGGTTTCTCGGTCGGAAAGAAAGAGGACAAACTTGGGATCCGCGCTTCGTCAACGACTGAACTTATCCTTGATAACTGTCAGGTCCCGAAAGAAAATGTTCTTGGCGAGGTTGGAAAAGGCTACAAAGTTTCGATCGAGACCTTAAACGAAGGACGCATCGGCATTGGCGCCCAAATGCTTGGGATCGCACAGGGAGCATTTGAAGCGGCACTCAAATACACCGCCGAACGCGAACAGTTTGGCCAATCGATCGGCAGCTTTCAGGGTGTTCAGTTCCAACTCGCCGAAATGGCGGTCGAGATCGAGGCGACGCGTTTGCTTGTTTACAACGCCGCTCGGCTCAAGGACGCCGGCAAGTCGTTCCTGAAAGAAGCGGCCATCGCCAAATTATATTCTTCCCGCTGCGCCGAACATGTCTCGTCCAAAGCCATCGAACTCTTCGGCGGCTACGGCTACGTAAAAGATTACCCGGTCGAAAAATTCTGGCGTGATTCAAAGATCGGAGCGATCTATGAAGGCACGTCTAACATGCAGCTGCAGACAATTGCCAAGCTGATCACGAAATAAGCATGCTAGAATCGCGGCTATGGAAACGGTAAAGGTGAAGATACTTGAACCAAAGGCCAAACGCCTGTTGATCGAGCTCGAAAATCTCAAACTTATCGAGATCGAAAGCGGAAAAATGGGCAAAATGGCCAGGCGCCGGTTTGGCAGCATGAAAGGGTTGATCGATCATGTGGCGGATGATCGTAGTGCGGTCAATGAGTTTAAGGAGATCGGCTGATGCGTATTTTGATAGATACCGAGGCACTGCTCTGGTATCTTGAGGGCAACGCTGAACTTTCCCGCGGTAAACGCGACACTATACTCAACCCGGCAAATGAGGCTTTTGTCAGCGTTGCCTCTCTTTGGGAAATAGCGATAAAGATATCGGCCGGAAAGCTAAAGCTAAAAGGTTCAATGACCGAACTCCTCGATCAGCTTGCCGCCCAATCGATAGAAATTCTCACCATCGCGCCGGGCCATGTCCTTCAAATGGCGAGCCTGCCGCCGCTTCAACATGCCGAACCCTGCGATCGGTTCGACCGAATGATCGCCGCCCAATCGAAAGTGGAGTTTCTAACGATCGTAACAACCGATCCCAGACTTGCCGATTACGGTGTTAAGATCGTTTAGCCAGGCCGTAGCAATTGCGCAGAACTACTATCCTAACGAGATGGTAAAGCCTGAAACGGTTTTTGTCTTGGAAGAGATATTTTCGAAATGATCACCGTCGTCGAAACTCAGGAAAGGATGAACGCGGACGCGCGCTGGTGGAAGGTCGCGTTGATGGATTTTGTTGACGATTTTCGGTTTCATAAAGATCCGGCGGCGATCGAACGGGCCTTCGAGCCAAGCGATGAAAAACGCGACGCGGCTTTTTCGGCGGTAATCGAGACACTGTGCGACGCATTAGGTCTTTCTATACCATCGTGGCTTCAACAGGTCCCAAACAGTCACGAGCCGTTCTTTGGCGCGGGCCTCGAAAACCTGAAAGCGACCGCACTGGTCGAAAGCCCGATCCGATTCCGCGTCCGCAATGTTTTTGTGCTTGCAAACTTCCTAACCCGCGTTTGATCACTCCCCGGCCTGCATTCTCAGCTTGCTGTGCTTTACGCTGTAGGCGAAATAGATCCCGATACCGATCAGCATCCAGACTATCAATCTCGCCCAAGTGTCGAACGGCAGGCCGTACATTAAATAGAGACTGGCCGCGGCCGACAAGATCGGAACGACGGGCGAGAACGGAACCTTGAAAGGCCGCGGCAGATCGGGCTGCGTCCGCCGAAGGACTATTACGCCGATCGAAACGATAACGAATGCGAACAGCGTCCCGATGCTGACCAATTGGCCGAGCAGCGAGATGGGCACAAGCCCGCCCATTATCGCCACGATCGCTCCCGTGATGATCGTCGTTATGTACGGCGTTCTGAAACGCGGATGTATCTTTGCCGCCCAGGCGGGCAGCAGGCCGTCCTTTGCCATTGCATAGAACACACGCGGCTGGCCCATGATCTGTACGACCATTGTTGAGCTCAGCCCAAGCACCGCGCCGACCTTGATTATTATCGAGAATGACCTCAGCAAATAACCGACGAACGAATCCTGCGCCGCCATTTCTGATGCCGCTGTTATCGCCGCCGCTATCGGTGCAGCTTCTTCCTTTAATTGACTGTACGGCACAAGGCCGACCATTATCGCGGCGACGAGCACATAAAGTATCGTGCAGATGACGAGTGAACCAAGTATCGCCCGCGGCATATCGCGCTGCGGGTTTCTGGCCTCCTGAGACGCGGTAGAGACAGCATCGAAACCGATGTACGCAAAAAATATTACGGCCGCACCAGTTAGAATGCCGCTGAAACCGTATTCGCCAAAGACACCCGTATTCGGCGGAACGAACTGCAGACAATCGCCGACGCCGGGCGTACAGCCGAGGCCCATATAGTGAGTGTTCACATAGCCGACACCCGCGACGATGAATAGCAGTACGACCGCAACTTTTATGATCACGACCACAGAATTGAAATTGGCTGATTCCTGAATTCCTTTCACAAGCAGAGCGGTCACCGCTAGAGCGATCAGAAACGCCGGCAGATTGAACAGGGCCGTTTCGATCGGGGCATTGATGCCGGCTTGGCCAAGCCCTTTGGCAAGTTCTTCGGTCAGGACCGAGTAACCGGCCGGAGGATTTAATATCGTGTCGCCGATCCGCATATTCGCCAACTGGCCGACAGCCGCTTCGTTCAGCCAAACAAAACGCGTTCCGGGCGCGGCACTCAAAGATACTGGAAAAATTATCCCGAGGTCTGCCAGCAGGCTGATCATATTGCCTGACCAGCCGACCGCCACTGTCGCGGCGCCGAAGGCGTATTCCAGAATAAGGTCCCAGCCGATTATCCATGCGACGAACTCGCCAAGCGTGGCGTAACCGTATGTATATGCCGAACCCGCGACGGGGACGGTGGATGCAAATTCTGAATAGCAAAGTGCCGCCAGGGCACTGACAATGCCGGCAACGATCATCGAAACAACGACCGCCGGCCCGGCATGCCTGCCCGCGGCCTGTCCGGTCAGGACAAAGATGCCGGTGCCGATAACAGCGCCGACCCCAAGCAGCGTCAGCGCCGTTACGCCCAGCGTCCGCTTGAGCGTTGCTTCGCCGTCGCCCTCCGCCTGTACCAGGATCGATCCAATAGGTTTGGTCCTAAATAAGTCCATCAAGTTCCTCCATCAATTTTCAGGTTCCGCCGTTATGGATCGCAGACAGATATAGCGGCGTCCATCAATACAGGCCGTGTGTATCGGTTTCACCGCATCCGCGAGCGGTGACAATGCCGTCAATTGGCGATGCTGATCGACGAACCATGACCTCGCCGCGCACACCTCGCACCAACCGGCAATGGGAAGCGTGCCTACCACCACAAGTTTGTGTTCGGTCTTGAACGAGATCTTCAGCCGGAATCCCATAACAGCGTCCAGTTTGCTTTCGGACTAGGCCGGATGTCGTTAGAACCTGTGAAATCGGCTGAAATGTTCTGAAATGATTGTTCTTTTTGCGAACGGCAAGGTGGTATATAATGATGAACCTCCCGTAAAGCCTTATGCCGGAAGCATGGCAATATAAACCCGTTTACATTTGCGGCCGTTACCGCATAGATCCGTTGCGCCGCGGCATTTTTATAGGTGAAGAGCGCGTTGCCGTCAC
This sequence comes from Acidobacteriota bacterium, assembly GCA_020853255.1. The sequence goes on along the minus strand of JADYZI010000247.1, from coordinate 13,876 downwards.
GGCAAAGGCGTTTGATGTACTGGTTGAATTGGTGCAGCGTGCGGGCCGGGTCGTAACAAAGGATGAGCTTTTGTCAGCGGTATGGCCCGATGCCGTGGTTGAAGAAAACAATCTGACCCAGCAGATATCCGCCCTGCGAAAGCTGTTCAATGACCCGGCGGGCGAAAATAAGTTCATCGCCACGGTCCCGGGCCGCGGTTACTGCTTTGCCGCAGTGGTAAACACTGAGGCCAGGGCCGACCGTGAACACACCGAGGTGCAAATTGCCGGTTCGACGACATCCAGCATTACGATAGATATTTCGGACACAATGCGAGCGCTCGCTTCATTCAAGATCGATCCCGCGGCATTGCGTGGGGCTGCCCTTGCACTTGTATATGTGATCGTTGTTTGTGCGGCCGCGCTGGTGTCCGACGTCCGCCGAACGGACGAATACACCACGGTACGTTCCGTCGGCATACTCACCTTTCGCAATGTCGGAAGCGGTGATGATCGATACGGCGTCGGCATTCGCGACACGCTTCGGGCAAAACTTGGCAGCCTTGACGACATTGCGGTCCGGCCCGAGGTGATCGAACCGTCGGCGGCCGATACGGTTGCCGCCGGACGCCGGATGAATGCTGATATCGTTCTCGCGGGTTCGGTCCAGCGGCAGGACGGCCGCATACGCGTTGCTATTGAAATGGTCGATATCGCCTCCGAACGGATTATCTGGGGCAAAACATTTGATGACGACGCGGCGAACGTCTTTAAATTACAGGATTCGATCGCTGACGAGGTGATCCGGTCTTTGAAACACGCACGTAAAGGCCCGCTTTCTGAAAATGGGCCGAGGTTGTCGCCGGAGCCGTTCAGTATCGAAATTTTTGGAGGCGTGGACCGACTCTATTCTTAATGACCTTGATCAATATCCGCCAGGCCGCTCCCGAAGACGCAAAGCTCTTGACCGATCTTGCTTACACGACATTTTGGGACGCCTTCGCCCATCATCCAAAGAACGCGCCGGACGACCTGAACCATTACATGCGTCAGGCGTTCAACGTCGAACAGATCGCATCAGAACTTGATGACGAGCGAAGCATTTTTCTGATCGCCGAGATCGCCGACGAGGCCGCGGGCTATGCCAAGATCATTATCGGCAATACCGAGGCCGGGATAACTTCCGAACGGCCCATCGAGCTTTCACGGCTTTATTCTCATCAAAAGCACCTCGGCCAGGGCGTCGGCCAATCGCTGATGGACGCCTGCCTTGATCGCGCCCGAGTGGAAGGTCGCGACGTAATGTGGCTCGGTGTTTGGGAATTCAATCCGCGTGCGCAGAGATTCTATGAGAAGAACGGTTTCCGCGTCGTTGGCCGCCACGTGTTTCAACTCGGCGAAGATCCACAAACCGATCTGCTGATGCAGCGTGCAGTTTGAATCTTTGCCGGAACCTCCTTTGTGCCCTCTGTGTCTTCAACTTGGCGAACTTTGTGGTGAGAAATCCTTTAGGGATTGAGGCGGCCCGCGACCGCTGGGCTTTTTGACTGCGTATTGCGAACCTGCGATAATGTTGCATCTGTGCGACACATCAAGAATCCACCTAATCCTTACAACCGCTATTCGGCCGAATTTGTTGGGGAACCGCCGCCGACGAAACTTGAGGTTTTTGAGGAGGCCGCTACAAAAAAAGTGATCACAAGGGCGTTCGCCTCCGATTGGGATGGAGGTTGGCGATATACGGTCAATTGCTATCGCGGCTGCATTCACGGGTGCACCTATTGCTTTGCACGGCAGTATCATGAATATTTGGGTTACGGTGCAGGCACGGATTTTGAGACCAAGATCGTTGTAAAATCGAACGCTCCGCGAATCTTGCGTGAAGAACTTAAAAAGACCCGCGACAAGATGCCGCACTTGGATTTTTCGTTCGCGACCGATCCGTATTTGCCCTTGGAGGCCGAATACAAGCTGACCAGACAATGCCTCGAAGTATGTGCCGACTTTCGGGTCCCGGTCGGCGTGATAACAAAAAGCCCGTTGGTAACCCGCGACATCGACGTGCTGCAAAAATTGAAAGTGACCGTGTTCTTTTCGCTTCCGTTCCTGACAAAGGAGTCTTCCAACCCTTTTGAACCATATACTCCGGTCCCGGAGGCCAGATTCCGCGCCATGAAAACCTTGTCCGACGCCGGGATCAAGGTCGGGATCGGCATAGCTCCGGTCATTCCGGGCTACAATGAACCGGATATTCCGGGCCTTTTGGAACGGGCGAAAGAAGCTGGGGCCGGCCGGGCCTTTATGTCGATGCTTCATCTGGACACGGATTCCATCGAAGACTACTTTGTTCAGAAAATGCACCAACGTTTGCCGGCGACGCGTGTGTCCAAAATAGTCAATACGATAAAACGTGAACGCGGCGGCACATTGCGGCATCAGAGTTATAAGGAACGCGGCGAAGGAAATACCGAACAGTGGGAGGTCACAAAGAAGCTATTCGATTTTCATGCCCGCCGCCTCGGCCTAATCGGCCACCACTCTCCTGAAACCTCTGAACCGGAAAACGCGCAGCCGGTGCAGGCAAGCTTATTCTGAATTCACGCCGTTAGGCACTGACGGCGATTGTTTTTATAATCACATTTAGACACGGAGGTCATGATGAAAGGATCGTTCTATGCAGTCATTCTGCTGATGTTTGCGGTTGTCGCCTTGACGGTTGCGGTTCAGGGCCAGGGAAAGAATCCGGGCAAGGAATTAAAGGCGGCGGTTGACCGCATTGATAAGGCGTCCGACGTTATCGAAGACGTAATGAAAGTGAGGGAACGCTCGATCCCGAGCGACCTGATGGACAAGGCAAAGGCGATCGTTATCTTTCCGGGAACGGTTAAAGCCGCGTTCATCGTCGGCGGACAAGGCGGCAAGGGCGTTGCTATCCGCCGCGTCGGGAAAGGCTGGAGCGCTCCGGCATTTGTGAACATGGCCGGCGGCAGCGTCGGGCTGCAGATCGGCGGGCAAAAGACGGACTACATCCTGCTGATAATGAACGACAAAGGCCTGAAGAACCTGCTCGCCGACAAGTTTGAGATCGGCGGCGAAGGCAGCGTTGCCGCCGGACCGGTGGGCCGCACTGCCGCCGCCTCGACGAACGCTACGATGGATGCGGAGATATTGACCTATTCGAGGTCGAAGGGAATTTTTGCCGGCATCTCGCTAAAAGGCGTCTTGATATCGCAGGACCAGGATATGAATCAGGCTGTCTTTCAAAAGTCGGCCAAGCAGATCCTCGGCGAACCGCCTGTACTTGCCGCCGACACGCCGGCAAGCTTGCAAAAGCTGTCCGAAACTTTGGCGGTTCATGTAAAGTAGTTCGGAAAACTATTGAACTGCAATAATTGAATCGCAAGTTCCTTTGTGCCCTTTGCGTCTTCAACTTTGCGGCCTTTGTGTTAAAAAACCCTTTGACACAAAGAGCGCAAAGGTGGGCACAAAGTGCACAAAGAATTTGGCAAGAAACCGCTTGCAATGATCTGTTACAGGCCGCCAAGAATCTTCTATGGACGAAAGGATTCAAGTCTTTGAACAAATGCTCGCCGCTGACCCGGACAACACTGCCGTGATGTTCGGGCTGGCAAAAGAATACGAAAAACTAGGCCGGCACGACGACGTGATCCGCGTGCTGGAAGATTATCTCGCAAGATCGGACGACGAAGGCAACGCCTACGGAACGCTCGCGCAGGCCTATGAAAAGACCGGCAACCGCGAAAAAGCGGTCGAGACATACAGAAAAGGCATCGACGTTTCAATGGCACATGGACATCCGTCGATGGCGAATGAATACCATATGACCCTAGATGCTGATCTCAATGACGAATGATCCTTACTTGTTGGGCAGGCACTCACCCACAACCTAGCGAAGATATTGACAATGAAGTCTATTGCAACACTCACAGTTTTGGTCAGTTTCTTCGCTGTCGCGGCATTTGCCCAAAACCGTCAGGTAGAAAGCATCGACATTAAATCGACGTGGGGCGGATTAGGGGCGCCACAGAGCAGCCATATTATTGTCGTTCGAAAGGGATCGGAATTCATTGCTAACGGTAAAAGAATCGATCCGGATAGGGTCGGGGCGCTGATTAAGGCCCTCGAAGAGTCTGACCTTGAAAAGCCTTCGTTGGAAAATCTTGGGATGACACGGTCGTGGCTCATCGAGAACGCCCGTAAATGTGTGAGTGATTGTATAAGCGGTTACATCGACAGAGCGAATCTCGAGCAACGGCAGCTTTTCTTTACAAAGTTTACTGACCAGAAATTCGCCCAGAAGATGATTGAAGGGATGTTTCACAGCCTTTGGACCGATGATTATCCGCGATTCGAAGCACGTATCAGATTCAGCGAAGGCGCGGATACAAATATCTCCTCGGTCAGCCAGTCGCTGTACATGATTCCGTGGTGCATTGAAGACGGCGCGAAGGTTCGAACAACTTATAATGCGCACGTCTCGATGGCGTTGGCTTCAATTCTTCCATCCAAATTCACAAACCTCACCCGGCTGGGCGGAATAGGTTTGGCAGAGAGACTCGCGAGTTCAGTGCTGGGAAGTACTGAGGCGGAATGGAAGCGCCTTGAAGTAATAGAAAAGGTCAAAGATGCAGTAACTACCTTCGAGAAAGACTACGAGATCTTATCTATGGAATTGAATTCCTATCACGATTCCGATTTCGGTGTAGCTTGGGACGGCAAAGAGCCTTCAGAAAGGAATCTGCACATCTTGATAAGGAAGCGTAATTACCCTGAAGGTCTCGCTTTGAAACTTATTCTGCCAGTTGAAAACGGCAAAGTACAGAATATTGAGTTTTTCAAACAAAAGATCGATTCGTATTTAAGTTTGGTGAACGCAGTTCCGTGGTTAAAACATTTCATTGATACAAGCGGAAAGTCCGTTTGGCTTCGTTTTGTGGGGAACCGGTCTTTTAGCGAAAAAGGGTTCGGGTCCTTTAGGGAAGATATGAAGGCCCTTGGAAAGGCCGACGTGGTGTCTGAGGTCGAAAAGGTTCAGGATAAAGTCGCTGTCCTTTCGATTGGTGGCGGCCTCGAATACTTTCAATCGTTTTGGCTGATTCTACCTGATGGCAGATCCGTTGTATGGCGGCAATATTATGTATCCCCACTTCCTCAGCTAACTTTTGTGGGCAAAGAGTGTGCGGAGAATAGGTCCAATACTAAGCCTTGCGTTGGAGCGTTGATTTCGCGCGAAGGAGAGATACTCCAACATTAGCGCGGCAACCTGCGACCGTTGCCTTTTTGATCCGAACGGGCTTCTCGGGCTTCTCCTCATTGACGGGAGCCTTGTTGATCGCGTCAACGGTTTCCATTCCTTTTGTAACACGCCCGAATGCGGCGAATTTGCCATCGAGATGTGCTCCGGGGCCGACGAGGATAAAAAAACTTGTCATTGCCGTGTTCGCTTCTTCGCCGCGGGCCATTGAGAGGATGCCGCGTTCGTGGAGTATCTTGTTCGGCTCGTCCGGCAATGTGCGGCGGGCACGCATTCCGATCTCGTAGGTGACCTTGCCTTCTCGTGAATAAAGATCGCCGCCCTGTATCACAAATCCCGGCACAACGCGGCCAAAGACGGTGGTGTCGAAAAGGCCCGTAGCCGCAAGATTTAGAAAATTCCTGACCGATTCCGGCGCGTGCTCGGGGAACATTTCCATTTCGATCACGCCCGCCTCGGTATCAAAAGTAACGCATTGCGCGGCCATCGTTTTTATGTCCGCCTTGTCGAACGGTTCGGGCTTTACGGCCGAAGGCTTCGGCGTCGGGCGGGCATTTGCTTTGGCGGGTTCCTTTGTTTCAGGCGTCGATGTGACCGTCTGGCCATAAGCGAGCGACGGCACGGCTGCCGCAAGCATCAGAAGTAAGAAGGTCTTGAACATTGCTCTTCGATTTTCCGCAAAACCGTATCGGGTGTAAAGTGTCAGAACAGGCTCTGCTCCATCTTGTAAAGGACCGCGAGCGGTGGCGACCCGTTTCTTTGTTTGCCTTTATGCTCATCAAAACTCGAATTATGATCATCAAAAAACGCACGCTTCTTTCGATCCTTGTCCTCGTTATTTTCCTTTCCGGTTCCGTCACCGCCCAACGAACGCTTGGTGTACGCCCGACGGCTACTGGCGGCCCGCTTGCGGCCGAACAGGCGGCGTTCGATGTTCAATCGTACGACATTGCGTTGAAGGTCGACCCGAAAACGAAAATGATCTGGGGCACGACCGTCATGATCGCCAAGGTAGTAAACCCGACCGATACGATCCTGCTTGATCTTGATACGCCGTACAAGATCGACCGCGTTTACAGCGAATCCGGTGACCGGCAGATGGGCCTCAAATTTGAGCATAAGGACGGCAAGTTGCGGATAACGTTTCCCGCACGCAAAAAAGCGGGCGAGACGTTTGAGACGATAGTCACCTATTCCGGCAGCCCGCGTGAAGCTCCGCGGCCGCCGTGGGTTGGCGGCATCATCTGGGCAAAAACACCAAGCGGCGCCGATTGGGTCTCGGTCGCGCTGCAAAACGACGGCGCCGATCTGCTGTTTCCGGTAAAAGATCATCCGTCCGACAAGCCCTCGACAGCGACAATGCGCATCACCGTGCCCGATCCGCTCGTCGCCGTCGGGCCCGGCAAACTGGCGGAGGCGGCCAAGAACAAGAACGGTACATCGACCTATGTTTGGCGGATGACGAACCCGATCGCCAATTATTCGCTCATTTTCGACGCGGCGCCGTACAAGCTGATCAAGGACAGCACAAAAAGCGTGACCGGCGAGATGATCCCGATCGAGTTCTATGTCTTGCCCGAAGACTTTGCCAAGGGGCCGAAACTGATCGAAGAAACAAAAAAATACAATGCCTTTTTCGAAAAGTATCTCGGGCCGTTTCCGTTCCGTTCGCAAAAGCTCGGCATTGTTGAAACGCCGCATCTTGGAATGGAGCATTCGACGCACATCGCCTACGGAAACAAGTTCAATTTTACTCCGGAAGGGTTCGATTGGCTGATGTTTCACGAGTTCGGCCACGAATGGTGGGCAAATCTTGTCACCGCCAGCGATTGGAAAGATTTCTGGATCCACGAAGGCTTTCAAACCTTTATGGATACGCTATGGATAGAGGAAACACAGGGAAAGGATGCGTACCTGAAGGCAATGCGCGGCCGGGCAAAGGCTACGCGCAATATGCAGCCCGTCGCGCCGCGCGAGGCCAAGATCGCATATCAGGTCTATATGGCCGAGCCGGACTATGTTAACTCTGACGGCGACATCTACGGCAAAGGTGCAGTTGTGCTGAACACGCTTCGCTATCTGATAGGCGACGAAGCATTTTTCCGCGCACTTCGCCACATGGCGTATCCGACAAAGGAAATGGAATCATACACCGACGGCCGCCAGGAACGCATGGTCGATACTGATGATTTTCTAAAGATCGCCGAGAAAGATTCAGGAATGAAACTTGACTGGTTCTTTGAACTCTATCTGAGACAGCCGAAGCTGCCTAAATTGATAACCAGCGTCGGTACACTCCAGAGCGGCCCGAACAGTACGCCCCAACAGGTGCTCACGCTTAGCTGGGAAACCCCAAACAACATGCCGTTCCCAATGCCGATCGACGTCGAAATAAACGGCAAAACCCAACGCGTCGAAATGAAAGGCGGCAAAGCAACAGTAAATTTCACCGGCCCCGCACCGATCGTGGATCCGAAAGGCTGGGTTCTCAAAGGCCAGTAGTTTGCACAGTGCTACTAATTTTATGTCGTCACTTGGTGAGGTGATCGTCGAATTCGCCGCTCGCCCTTCTTATTCACGGTTGTGCGTGGCTAAAATGTCAGACAGGCACAGGTTCTCAAATTTCCGTACACGATCCTATTTGCAGTCCATCCCGACCGGATATTGGTCTATTCCATTTTCCATATGAGCCGAAATCCTCTAATTCGGAAAGTTGCACTGAATGATCCCCTGGACTGGCCCGTCGGTTCAAAATTGCCCCATTTTCTGCATTCTGGTATGCTTAGAGCTTACTCCACTATTAGAAATATTTATCACAAGGATAATCATTGATGGCCACATCGGTAAGGAAGTTGAATACGAAAGGCAATAATAGCGAAGCGGAAACAGTGGTAGCGGAGCCGGGGAAGGTTACCGAGGCGGACGGGTTTGTGCCGGAAGCCAAGGTACAGGAAACGGCAAGGGCGGCCGCGAACGACCGTGCGGCGGCCCGGACGCATGACCGCCGCGGGCTGGATGAGAAAACGCTCATCGGTATTTACCGGACAATGTATCTGTCCCGCAGGATCGATGACAAAGAGATCCAGTTGAAAGGGCAAAACAAGATATTTTTCCAGATCTCGGGCGCCGGACACGAAGCGGTCCTTACGGGTGCGGCGTTGGCTATGAAACCCGCCTATGACTGGTTCTTTCCGTATTATCGTGACCGGGCGCTGATGCTTGGACTTGGAATGACGGCACAGGAGATGTTGTATTCATCGGTCGGTGCCGAGCCGGACCCAAACTCGCACGGCCGGCAGATGCCTTCGCATTGGGGAGCGACGCGGTTGAATGTTCCGTCGCAGTCGTCGTGTACCGGTTCACAGGCATTGCACGCAGTCGGTGCGGCCGAGGCCGGCTACCGCGCATCGCTTGTAAAAGAGCTGCAGAAAATTGTCACCGGCTTCAAGGGCGATGAAGTGGTCTATATGTCCGTCGGCGACGGCACCACCAGCGAAGGTGAGTGGTGGGAAGCGCTGAACTCTGCCTGCAATATGAAATTGCCGGTGATCTTCGTCGTAGAAGACAACGGCTACGCGATCTCAACGCCGGTCGAGGTCAACACGGCGGGCGGCGATATTTCGAAACTGGTCACAGGCTTTCCCGGCCTTTTTATCAAGAAGATCGACGGCACCGATCCGCTTGCTTCATATGCGGCGTTCAAAGATGCTGTCGAATACTGCCGCAAGCGAAAAGGCCCGGCCTTCATCCACGCTAAAGTTATACGGCCCTATTCGCATTCGCTCTCTGACGATGAAAAGCTCTATCGCCCCGAAGAAGAGCGCGAGGCCGATGCACGTATCGATCCGATCAAGACCTATGCGGAATTTCTGATGACCGAGGGCATTTGTTCATCGGAACAGCTCGAAGCATTACGCAATGAGGTCGATGAGGAAGTGAACAAGGCGGCCGACATCGCTGTTGCCACGCCGCAGCCTGCACCGGAGACGGCTTACAGAAACGTCTATTCACCCGATGTAGATCCGACCGACCGGACTTTGTTCGACACCGAAAATGGCGCCGAACTTTCTGGAAATCCCGGAACAATGGTCGATCTGATAAACCGCTGTATGCATGAAGAGATGGAGCGCGATCCGGCCATAGTCGTCTTTGGCGAGGACGTGGCGGATGCCTCGCGTGAGGAATATCTCGAACGCGTAAAAGGTAAAGGCGGCGTGTTCAAGGTAACAGCGAATTTGCAGCGGAAATTTGGTTCGGCACGAGTGTTCAACTCGCCGCTGGCGGAGGCCAATATTGTCGGCCGCGCGGTTGGCCTGTCTCTGCGCGGGTTAAAACCCGTCATCGAGATCCAGTTTTTCGATTACATCTTTCCGGCAATGCACCAGATCCGCAATGAGGTGGCGGTGATGCGTTGGCGGTCGGACGGCGAGTCTAAATGTCCGATGGTCATTCGGGTTCCGGTCGGCGGATACTTAAAAGGCGGCGCCGTTTACCACTCGCAATCGGGAACAACGCTTTTCGCTCACACGCCGGGTTTGCGCATCGTTTATCCGTCGAATGCGTTGGACGCAAACGGATTGTTAAGAACGTCTATCCGCTGTGATGATCCGGTGATGTTTCTTGAGCACAAACATCTCTACCGCCAGGTCTATAACAAATCCGCCTATCCCGGTAGCGATTTTTTGATCCCTTTCGGCAAGGCGAAAAAGGTGCGCGAAGGTTCGGATGTTACTATCGTCACTTTCGGTGCATTGGTCGAACGTTCAAACCAGGCCGCAAAACGCCTTGAACAGCAGGGCATCACGGTCGATCTTATCGACCTCCGCACACTCGTCCCTTACGATTGGGAAGCGATCGCCGAGTCCGTCAAGAAAACCTCGCGCGTCATCGTCGCCCACGAAGACCCGCTCTCATACGGCTACGGTGCCGAGATCGCCGCCCGCGTCTCGGACGAATTGTTCGAGTACCTTGATGCTCCGGTTAAGCGCGTCGCGGCAACCGACACCTTCGTCGCCTACGCCCCGCAGGTCGAGGATTTTATCCTTCCGCAAAGTGACGACGTCGAAAAGGCGGTGTTGGAGTTGATGAAGTACTAGGGGAAGGATGAATTGGGAAGCTTTACCTGAGCGGTGGAAGGCAAAGTTGCGGTGCAACGTCGATTGACAGTGAAATTTGATTATGCCGCTTCCGAACGATCTTGAGTTTGAATGGGACGAAGAGAAAGCGGCTTTCAACCTCAAGAAGCACAAGATCACTTTTGAAGAAGCCAAGACCGTTTTCGCGGACCCTTACACGATCACTATTGATGACCCAAAACATTCGGCCGAGGAGCGACGATTCATTGACATCGGAACCTCGGCGGCTGGTAATATCTTGATCGTGTCCTATACTGAACGAAAGAAGATACGCCTGATAAGCTGTCGAAAAGCATCTAAAACTGAGCGGAAGAGATATGAAGAAAAAGAAGGATACTAAAAAGCCGGAGCAGGCGGATGACCAAATGCTGCCCGAATACGATTTCAGCGGCGGTGTCCGTGGTAAGCATTATCGGGCCTACCGAAGGGGCCACACGGTGACGGTCAATAAGACAGATGGCAGCAAACAGGTCCAGCACTTCACGCTCGAAGATGGTGCAGTGATGCTGGAAACGGACGTTCGGAAGTATTTCCCAGATTCGGACACCGTCAATCGTGCATTGCGTGGCTTGATAACCTTGCTGCCCGCTAAACCGCGAAGCCGGTAGACGCGCCGGGAAAAAGGTTCCACGGAAATTAGGTCTGTCTGATCCGCGGGTGATAGCTAATGTATGGCTGAGACGTATAGTCGATACGATACCGCCGAATACCTCGAAACTGAAGAGGTCCTCCCGCCGCTGCAAAAAATTCTTTGTCGACGGCTGGACGATCTCCTGGCCCAACGGAGCAGATATTGCGCCTGAAACACTTTACGACGAAGGCGAACCTTTAGGTTAGAATCGCCGCAATTGGGTCACGTCTTCGCTACTTTCCATAGCAATTAAATTGAGCGTTCAAAAGGCCTCGACAGTGGACATAGGTCTTTAGCTGATAAATGGACTGACGAAAGAGAATGCAATGACGCATATATCGCTAAAGAATGGGGATTGCCTGACAGTCGAGTTTCTGTCTGAGCCAAATCAGCTGCTACAGGTTTTCCCCACCAAGATCAAACAGCTAATTGTTACTTTAGTCATCGTTACGTTCCTCCTGCTTTATGTAAACAATGTCGCTGCGGGTATTCGCCCTTCGTTTGACCTTGACTATTCATCTCGGGAATCGACGGACATCGTTGTCGCTAGCGAAGACGAAGTTATTGACGGTACGTTCCTAGTCCTCGAAACTCTCAAGGGCGAACTTTCGCGCAATGACCGTATCTCCATTCCTGAATTGGCAAAGTTCAAATTGAAGTTATCGCGCCTTGTGAAGTGGCCGTTCAGCATGGACGGCAAAGTACCATATCGCTATGTGAGTTCGACGCGGATGATACTTTTTCTTAAAAGACAAAACCATGTTAAAAGGTCAAGCGGAACTACAGGATGCCCGTGGACGATTACATGGGAACCAGCCAGCATTTTCAATACGATGGATGTATCTGTTACATGGCTGGAAGGCGATCGGTCCTTCGCGTTCATTCAGCGGATAAATCCCGGACCGAGTGAACTTGTCGAATACGGGAAATCTGAATTCCAACTTCGAGAGAGCATTAGGAAGATTCTTCTAATCCCAAGCGCCATCAGGAAGACATGCAACATTCAGGCAACTACTGAACTCGAGATCAAGGAGCTGCGTTAGAACCTTGATAGGCCAAGTTGCGCGAGCGTTGATGTTTTCGCCAACGGACGAGAGAAAATGGGCCGGCCGCAGATGCGGTGGCCCATTTCTAGCGCGATCAGTTTTGATCCCTTTTGGAAATTTAGTTGCTTGCCACAAAGTTGACATCAAACGCGCTGTCGCTCAAGCTGATCACCTGGGAGCTTGGAGAGAATGTTTTGCGTTTGGATGAGATAGTAACGACGACGGCCTCGCCGGCTTCCAGGCCTTCGAAGCGGTAATATCCGAATGCATTTGTAAGGGCCATTCGGGTTTGGCCGGAACCGTTCGTCAACACCAACCGGGCGCCGTTGACGCCGCGGCCATCGGCCGATACGGCGCGTCCGCTAAGTGAGACAGCCGCCGCCGTCGGCGCATACGGCAGCGAAACGCCCAACATCCAGAAATCGCCTTCGTTGCGGGCCGGGCCGCTCCAGGTCGGTGTTCCGCCATCGCCTCGGATATACACCTGAAATGTGACAGTCGTGATCCCAGTGCCGTTGACGCGAACTGTACCGCAGCCAGCAGTCTCGGCGCTGCATTCGGTCAGGATGCCTGTTGCGTTCGCATTGTTGATCTGATTGCCGGAAACGACAAGAGTGTTATTTCCCTGCAGTTTTGTCAGCGACAAGCCCGACGTCGTCAGATCAAGTTCCGTCGCATAGCCAAGCGGGCCGACAAAGCCGCCCATCCCCACCAGGTGAATGTATGGATTGGCCACTGGCGAGCTGAATGTCAGTGTCAAGTCAGCGAGATATATCCGGCTGTTCGTTGCCGGCACACTCAGGCCTTCCCAATGCTGGATCGAACTGTAGAGCGCAAATGCATAGTTATCGGCAACCGCAATGCCGGAGGGAGAGCCGTTCGACAGACTTGAAAACATCGTATCCGCAGGTGTTGCGATCGCATTCATGTGGTCGAATATCGGCGTTGTGTTGATGGTTGTCGTTCCGTCGGCACGCCGTCCGCCGAACATCACGACCGGGCTTCCGGCACCGGTCCCAATGCCGGTGTACTGCTGGTTTGAAAGGGTTGCGGTCACACTGACCGGCGAGACGGGCGGAGACCCCGGCGCGGGATCAACAAGAAGCTGCACGGTTTGTGTTGATAAAGGGCCATCGGGCGGTGTTCCTGAATAGCTGCCCGAAAAAAGCTCGATGGACGACTGAGCAAGCGCCGCCGCCGGCAAAATCAATAATATTGATGCCAGGAGAAGATATCTGCCGTCCCGCGATCGGGCACGGTTCTCGATCCTCCTGAGCAAACTCCTGAAATGGGTAGTTGTCATAGGTAATAACCTCAATTGTTCAATTGAACAGAAATCGTTGCCCTTAGGATGCCGCTTTGGTTGAAATAGCTAAACCGGCAGGGCACACATAGATTTTTTTAGCACATGCATGCACGTAATCCAAGTAACACATGCAGAATGTTTAACTTACCAGCGGGTAACTATTGTAACAGATGAGGTTTGCGCCCGCGTTTCAAACACAGTAAAGGCGATAGACGCCCGTTTCCTGCCGGTCTGCATACCCTTCGTTCACCAGTTGGTGATTTGCCCGGCCTGATTCCCATCGATAAAAGCCGAACGCCCGCGACAGGTCACCCCGCAGCGTCATCCCGCACATTTCCAGATAACAGCGGGCAAGTTCGCGAACCGCCGTCTCCCATGACATCCTAATTGCCATCTCTTCAGGAAATCGAGCTTCCGCGAGGGTCCAGATGTAGGTAAATTTAGGCGTATAAAGCGCTTCCTGCGGGACCACCTTCATGCGCTTTTGCAGTTCATCGATAGCTT
>JADYZI010000246.1 GCA_020853255.1 Acidobacteriota bacterium | reverse complement strand
TTTATATCTGCGAGAACAATCAATATGGCATGGGCACGTCGCAGGACCGTGCAATGAGCACCCGGAACATTGCGAAAAAGGCCGATGCGTTTGAAATGGCAAACGAATTTGTGGACGGCATGGATGTGATGGCCGTTCGCGAGGCGGCCGTCCGGGCAATCGATAGGGCCAGGGAAACCTCGCTTCCGACGCTGCTTGAGGTCAGGGCCTATCGCTTCATGGGCCACTCAATGTCTGACCCCGGCAACTACCGCACCCGTGAAGAGATCGCCAAATACCAGGAACGCGACCCTATCGTGCTGTTCAAGGACAGCCTAAAGGAAACAAAGATCTTGACGGCCAAGGACTTTGCGGCGATCGATCAGGAAGCGATCGAAGCGACCGATAAGGCCCTGAAATTCGCGGATGAAAGCCCATTCCCTGATGAGAGTGAGCTGTTGACCGATGTGTTTGCGTAGGAATCTTAGCTATAAGCTGACAGCTAATAGCTATCAGCTATTTTTCAATAAATTACTTATTGTCCAACACTTATGGCAGTGCTTACGATCCGCGACGCCTTGAATCAGGCGCTTCGCGAAGAATTAATTAGAGACGAGAAGGTCTTTATCATGGGCGAAGAGGTCGCCGAGTACGACGGGGCGTATAAGGTGACGCGCGGGCTGTGGAAAGAATTTGGCGACAAGCGCGTTGTCGATACGCCGATCACTGAGCTAGGCTTTGCTGCCGTAGGCGTTGGCGCCGCGATGGCGGGTTTGCGTCCGGTGATCGAGTTTATGACGTGGAACTTTTCAGTTCTTGCGGCCGACCAGATCATCAACCACGCCGCCGCGATGCATTATATGTCCGGCGGGCAGTTCAAGGTGCCGATCGTCTTTCGCGGGCCGAATGGTTCGGCGTATCAGGTCTCATCGCAGCATTCGCACGCACTTGAGGCGATGTACGCAAATTTCCCCGGCCTGAAGGTCGTCATGCCGTCTACGGCAGCCGATGCAAAGGGACTTTTGAAATCGGCCATCCGCGATGACAATCCCGTGCTTTTTATGGAACAGGAACGTATGTACGGCCTGAAAAGCGAAGTGCCAGAGGACGAGGATTTCCTCATTCCTCTCGGCGTCGCCGACATAAAGCGCGAAGGCTCCGACTGCACCATCGTCGCCCGTTCGATGACCGTGCCGCTTGCGATCCAGGCCGCTGAAAAGGCACAGGAGGAATTCGGCGTCTCGGTCGAGGTGATCGACCCGCGGACCATCAAGCCTTTGGACATTGATACGATCGTGAACTCGGTCAAGAAGACAAACCGCCTCGTGGTCGCGGAAGAATCACACGCTTTTGCCTCGGTCGGGGCCGAGATCTCGCACACCGTTATGGAACACGCGTTCGACTATCTCGACGCGCCGGTCAAACGGATATCGACCGCCGAGACACCGATTCCGTACGCGAAGAATCTTGAAGCCGCTGCCTTGCCGGATGTGGCCAAGATCGTAGCGGCGATCAAGGATGTTTGTTATCTGTAATTCGTTGTCCAACAAACTTCAGTTTGTTGCTCTGCTCGCGCGAGAACAAAATTCGTTACAATAGGTCGCATGGACAAAAAGGCCGCAATTCGTGAATACAAGCTCTCGCATCGTCCGATGGGCGTTTTTCAGATCCTGTGCTTGCGAAATGAAAAGGTCTTTATCGATTCGAGTAAAGATGTGCCGGGAAAGATCAACCGGCATCGGTTCCAATTGAACGCCGGCGTGCATCCGGTAAAAGGGCTTCAATCGGACTGGATCGAATTTGGTGAAGATGCCTTTGAGTTCGAGACGCTTGAGCCACTCGAACCGCGAGACGATGCCGAATACAACTATTCGTCAGATCTGGAGGTTCTCGAAGATCTTTGGCTCGAAAAACTGGCACCTTACGGCGACAAAGGTTATAACGAACCTAAGAAAACACGCAGCGAGCGGCTGCAGATGATCTCTAGAAAGCGAGCGTCGAATCCTTGATCAGGTATTGAACAATTAGGTTATGGCTGAAAAATTCTTAATGCCGAAACTCTCGCCCACGATGGAAGAAGGGCAGATCGCGCGATGGGTGAAGAACGAAGGCGATTCCTTCGAAGCGAATGAATCGCTTGCCGAGGTCGATACCGATAAGGCAACGATGGAGATGACCGCGCTCGGCGGCGGCACGCTTCTCAAGATACTCAAAGGCGAAGGCGAAACCGCCGCTCTTGGCGAGCCTATTGCGATCATCGGAAAAGCCGGCGAAGATATTTCCGGATTGCTAAGTGAGATCGGATCAAATGGAAAAACCGCCGCAGCGGCCTCGACGGGAGGTGCGGCAACGGCAGCAAAGGCGGCGCCCGAACCAAAGGCGGAAACACGAGCAGTAGCGAGTGTGCCCCTCGCAAAACCGCAATCCGCGATCCCAAGTCCGCAATCGGATACCGGCCGAATGATCGTCTCGCCGATCGCCGCCCGCATGGCGGCCGACAACGCCATCGACCTGCGTTCTATAGCCGGCAGCGGCCCCAACGGCCGCATAATCAAACGCGACATTGAAGAAGCGTTAGAGTCTAAAACCCAAAGGCCAGAGACCAAGGTCCAAAAACCGTTCACGCCGTCAACTATTGTCGGCGCATCGCCGTACCGCGACGAGAACGCTTCAAAAATGCGGCAGATCATCGCCAGCCGCCTCGTCGAATCTATCGGCCCGGTCCCGACGTTCTATCTAACCGTCGAGATCGAGATGGACAACACCCTTGCCACGCGCAAGCAGATAAACGCAAACCTCGACGACGATTCAAAGATCAGCGTCAACGACATCATCGTCAAAGCCGCCGCAATGGCTTTGATGAAGCACGAATGGGTCAACGCCTCTTATCAGGACAATACCGTCCGCTTTTATGAGCAAGCCGACATCGGCGTGGCTGTTGCGATCGATGAAGGCCTTATAACGCCGGTCGTCCGCGGTGCGAACCTGAAAGGCATTGCCGAGATCTCGGCTGAAATAAAAGACCTTGCCGGAAAGGCCAAAGCTAAAAAGCTCCAGCCCGAAGAATACACCGGAGCAACATTCTCGATCAGCAATCTTGGCATGATGGGCATCAAAGAATTCACCGCCATCATCAACCCGCCCGAAGGCGCGATAATTGCCGTCGGTGGAGCGAACCCGACACCCGTTGTCCGCGACGGCGAGATCGTCGTCCGCTCGATAATGAACGTCACAATGTCCTGCGACCACCGCGTGATCGACGGTGCGACCGGTGCAAAATTCCTGCAAACGTTCAAACAAATGCTCGAAAGCCCGGCAATGATGCTGCTTTGATACTTTTGTGTGCGCCTTCAGGCGGCATTCCGCATATTGAATGCCGCCAAAAGGAGAGACTCAAAAACCTACTTCTCTTCAGGTATTTCCTTCGTATTTCCCCTTTCGAATTTCGAGAATCGCGAACTCGGCAGCCAGCTTGGCATATCGGCGTTTTCCGAAATGCGCCAGCCCAGAATTGCCATTACCTCGGCCA
>JADYZI010000245.1 GCA_020853255.1 Acidobacteriota bacterium | reverse complement strand
CGAGACGAAGAAGCGGAAGAAACCATTCGTAAAGTTCGCGAGCCCTTTCCGCCTCACCATTGATCGCGTAGTTGAACAGGTCTACGGATTCTTTAGGAAACGCGCTTACCAAACCGGCTATCCAGCCAACGGCGCCGGCGTTGATGCCTTCGACGATCACGTCATCCACGCCGACAAAGATCTTCAAACGGTCGCCCGTCAATGCCCGGATAGCTGTGACGCGGCGGACATCCGTGCTCGATTCTTTTACGGAGTGCAGGTTAGGAAGTTCACTTGCCAGTTCGGCGATCTGTTCCGGCAAAAAATCAGTGCCGTACGCGACAGGGTTGTTATAGAGCATGCACGAAAGCGGCGTGGAGCCGATGATCCCGGAAACATGATGTTTCATCTCGCGCCAGTCACCGCGATAGATATACGGCGGCAGCACCATCACGCCGCTGCAGCCGGCATTCTCTGCCGCCTTTGTCTGTAAGACCGCATCAGCCGTCGTCATCGAAGCGATGGCGGCGATCACAGGAACCCGGTCGCCGACCGATGCGACGATCGTTTTCCAAAGCGATATCTTCTCATCCAGCGACATCGTGCCGCCTTCGCCTATACTGCCGTTCGCCACTATGCCAGTGCACCCATTTTCGACCAGCCAGACGACGTGCTTCGCCGTAAATTCATGGTCGATCTGCAGATTCTCGTCAAAACAAGTGGTGATGGCGGGCATTACGCCTTTCCATTCAAAATTCATAGGTCCTCCGATCTGACAGGAAATATCGGCGGTCGCACCGCGCCGGTTTTCCATCCAAAAAGGAACTCCGCGGCCGCCCCGCAAACTCGCCCCTGGCATGGGCCCATTCCGCATCGGGCCTGCAGCTTGGCAACTCGCCAGTTGTCGAATTCCTTAAGTTTTCCATATTGTACGTCTTCGCAGCGACAAACGATAGTCGAGTCATCCGCAAGCGTCTTTAGCTCATCGCGCAGTGCGAATGCGGCGTTCAACGAATCGGCGAATCTTCGGGCCTCGTTGGCGCGCGGAAGCAAGCCAGACGCCTTGTCCTTATGGCCGGATGCGGCCAGGCCGGCGATCTCACCTTCAATGAGTGCCTTTTCTACTCCGCCGATGCCCGTCGGTTCGCCGGCGCAGAAAATGTTCGGTATCGAGGTTTTTTGAAATTCATCGCAGGCGACACACCCATCCACGATCTCGCATCCGAGCAGGCCCGCGAGTTCGATGTTAGGTACCAGATGATATCCGCATGCCAAATAGTCGCATTCGATAGTTTCGGGCTTTCCCTTGCGCGAGAGAGTGACATGGAGCGGGCCTTGCCTGCCGGATGCTCCCGGAACCGCTCCGCTACCGACTGTCGATTCTGTAAATTCCGCGGCTGTCACCCAGCTATCGGTCAGATATGGAACACCGATCAGTTTTGTGCGGAGGGCGGCCGCCTGAAAAAGCTTCGCCGGCGACCTGAACATGCCGCGGGCAAACCGATATACGCTGGCGGAGCTTGCCTGTTCGACGATCGCCGCGATGAGAGCACCTTTTGAGCGTAGATATTCTCCAACCGCCAACAGCAAAGGCCCGGTGCCCGCCACGACCACGCGTTTGCCCGTTACATTCAAACCGCATTTGACCAATGCCTGCAGCCCGCCGGCACCCATGACATTTGGCAGGGTCCATCCGGGGAATGGAAGAAAACGTTCTCTCGCGCCAGTGGCGAGGACCAACTGCTCAAACTTGAGATCAATGCGCCCCGCCGGTATTTGCGCGATGAGGCGGTCGTCCGCTTCGGCGGCAAAGACCTCGGCGTTCCGTATGATCGTGACCGCTTTTTCGTCGATCTCCTTGAACAGGCGCCTGGCGTGCGCCGATCGAGCAATGCCCGTTTGCGGACGCCAGATCTGCCCGCCAAAAAAAGGATTGTTGTCGAGAATGGTTACCGAAAGGCGGCCGTGCCTTGCAGCAGCACTTGCGGCCGCTAAACCCGCTGGCCCGCCGCCAACGATCAGAATGTCGGCCGCGGCACTACTCACCTGTCAAAACCTCCATTCCATCTTCGGCCAGAATAGTACAGCTGCGAATATGCGGTTCGCCGTTGATCGTCAATCGACACTCAAAACAGATCCCCATGCCGCAGAGCGGACCCCGTGCCTCTCCGCTGACCGAGGTGCGAAATGCAGTTTCGCCCGCATTCAGAACAGCCGCCGCGACCGTTGTACCGTCGGCCACGGTGAAATGTTTTCCGTTTATCGAGATGGTGATCAATGTTGTGTGATCTTTCTTGACGGACTGTAAGGTTCCGGCGAGATCGCAGACCGTCGGCCAAGTATCGCTGCGGCAAGAAGTTCGGCCGTGCCAAGCGAAGTTGTAATTCCAAGTCCTTCGTGGCCGGCCGCTGCATAAACGTTTTCAAAGCCCGGGATCTTTCCAATATATGGAAGATTGTCCGGGGTTGCGGGCCGAAAACCGGTCCAGGTGCGAATGACGGACAGCCTTTTCATCCGCGGCATGTATTCGAACGCCCGGGCCGTCATGCGTCGAACGATAGCCGCATCTATCTCGTTCGTTTCCGCACCAAACTGCCGGGACGAGCCAAGCAGTATCTGACCAGTTTTGCGCGGCTGTACGTTGAAGGCGACCGAATCGGCATCGCGGCCGTGCGCAGAGCGTAGATAGCCAAGCTCGATCAGTTGGTGGCGGATAAAGCCGTTGTAGCGGTCTGTGATCACAAGATGGCCCTTGCGCTTTACGATCTTAAGCTGCGGCGAGAGCTCGGATGCTGCCGCGCCGGCAGCGTTGATAATATGCTCTGCTGCAATTATCTCGCCGCCCATCAATTCCACACGGCCTTGCGTGATCTTTTTTGCGCGACCGCCGATCCGTACTTCGGCCCCAAGCCGGACTGCCTTATCCAAAAGGTACTGGGCCGCACCGATCTGGTAAACGACAGAATCGCCTCTGACCAACAGGCCGCCAGCCAAAGCTTCAGCCAGATTCGGTTCGGCCTCTAGCAGAGCTTTCGTGTCGAGTATTTCAGCTTCTATTCCGCGCGCGGCATAGTGATTCTGCTTTTTGCGGGCCTCATCCATTTCGGCTTCGTTCGCAGCAACCCAGATCGTACCGCATCGTTCGTATTCACACTCCAGCGGAAGTTCTTCAGCAAGTTCATTCCATAACTTTTGCGAATAATTTGTCAGGGCGAATTGGGCTTCGCTATCGTCCATTGCGACAATGTGCCCCATTCCGGCCGCCGTCGTTCCGGTTGCAGGGCCGATCGCGTCGATCACGGCGACCTTTAATTTTTCGCGGCTCAAGCGGGCCGCGCACGCTGCACCAACGATCCCGGCCCCTATGATAGCTGCATCAAATATCTGCATCAGCCAATTCCAAAACGATACGGGTCGTCAGGGCCAAGTATCAATTCAAGCTCGGCGGTCACGTGTGCCGTGCCGGTTATGACCGGTATGACCCGGCCGTCATCGATGCGCACGCGGCCTTCGAACACGCTGCCGATAACACTCTCCTGCCGCCACGCTTCACCTTCTTTAAGCTTTCCGTCCTCGTATAGGCAAGCGAGCTTTGCGCTTGTGCCTGTACCGCATGGCGACCGGTCGTACTCCAGTCCGGGACAAAGGACAAAATTGCGGCTGTTGGCCGAAGTCGAGTCAGCGAAAAGTTCGATATGGTCGATCTCCGCCCCATCGACACCCGTGATGCCGCTTTGGCCGAGAGCCTGCCGCACGGCGGATGCAAATTCTGTGAGCTCGCGAAGATTGGACAATTCGATGCTGACCGGCGACGATCTGATCAGAAAAAACCAGTTGCCGCCATAGGCTATATCGCCGGTAACTGTACCGTAGCCGTCAACCTCGACCAATGTGCCCGCCGCAAATCGATAGCTTGGGACATTTGTTATCGTCACTGTCCCATCGCCGTTCAATTCTGCCTCAACCGTGCCAACAGGGGTTTCGATCTTGTGAACACCCGCCGAAATGCGGCCCATGTATTCGAGCGTTTTGATCAACCCGATCGTTCCGTGGCCGCACATGCCGAGATAGCCGACGTTGTTGAAAAAGATCACACCCGCCGCGGCCGACGGATCGACAGGTTCGCACAGCAGGGCCCCAACAATAGCGCTGTGCCCGCGCGGCTCGCACACGATGGCGGTACGCAGCCGGTCATGCTCGCGGCGAAAAACCTCCAGCCTGGCGGCCATCGAACCCGTGCCAATGTCTGGAAAACCCTCCACGACAACACGCGTTGGCTCGCCGCCGGTATGCGAATCGATCACTCTGATCTTGTGAGGGTTGGCCATTGAAAGAAGAAATATATCATCGAATATTCACCTAAGACCAACGGCCGTTCATTGAAGCTTGTGCCTTTGTTTTACACGGGCCCGCGCATAGTTCATAGTGATTAGTAAACAATGAGAACCGCGATCGTTCATCATCCCATTTACGAGAAACACGATACCGGCCCCGGGCATCCTGAAACGCCTGAGCGGTACCGGACCGTCATTGAGGCGCTAAAAAGCGATGGGCCGCTTTGGAGTTCGATCATTGAGATAACGCCGGAAAAGGCGGGCCAGGGCGTTGTTCAGGCGGCCCACACAAAAGAACATTTCAGGCGAATAGAAAATGCCGCGGCGAACGGGATCGATCGGCTGGATGCGGATACCATCATCTCAATGGCCTCATTTGACGCAGCCCTGTTTGCCGCGGGCGGCGCAATAACGGCAGTCGATGCCATAATGCAGGGAGAGGCCGACAATGCCTTCGTCGCCGCACGGCCGCCGGGACATCACGCGACCGCCGAGCGTGCGATGGGATTTTGCCTGTTCAACAACGTCGCTGTCGCGGCGCGGTATGCCCAGAACAAATATAAAGAGATCAACCGGGTTGCGATCATTGATTGGGATGTGCACCACGGCAACGGGACACAAGGTATTTTTTATAGCGATCCGAGTGTTTTCTTCTTCTCCATGCATCAGTATCCATGGTATCCGGGCACAGGTTCGCGGGGCGAAACCGGCCAGGGAAAAGGACTCGGCACAACGCTGAACGTTCCCATGAAGGCCTTCACAAAAGCGCGCGATCAGCGGTCAACTTTTGAATCCGCGATCGAGGAAATAGCGTCCAAGGCCACGCCCGACATCATTTTTATCTCCGCAGGGTTTGATGCGCATTTGGCTGATCCGCTCGGCCAACTGCAGTTGGAAGACACTGACTTTGCGGCGCTGACCCGTGTGGTAAAAGATTGGGCGGCCGAGGCCTGCGCGGGTCGTATCGTATCGTGCCTTGAGGGCGGCTACAACCTTCAGACACTTGGCGACACCGTACGAAGCCACGTTGCGGAACTTTCCGCGTGAACGCGCTTTCACGTTTCCGCCGCCTTGTGTGATAAAATCTCTGCACCCCGATCTCAAATAGAAGGAGACGCCATGCCGGACATTGAAACCACCTGCGTTCAGTGCAGGGAAACTTTCCTATTTACCGAGAAGGAGCAGGAGATCTTTTACCAGCGGAACATGATGCCTCCGCAGCGGTGCGCAAAGTGCCGATCAAAACAGGCGGCCGCCAGGGCTGATGCTCCAACGCGATTCGAGATCGTGTGCGACCACTGCGGCAAGCACGATCAGGTCCCGTTCCAGCCCAAGGTGGGCCGCTCTGTGCTTTGCCGCGAATGTCATGAGGCAAGCCGTTCAAGAGCAAAGTTTGCGTAACAGCTTGCACCGCGACGCCCGATATTATTCTAGAACGAACCACATCCATTCCGCCTTGCGCCGATCGCGGCGGCCGCTATTATGCCGTTTGAGACAGTTGAATACTCGATCGAAAACAATGTCGGCGTTGTTGCTATCAACCGGCCGGATGCATTGAATGCCCTTTCGGCGCAGTTGTGCGTTGATCTCCGAGCCGCCTTCAAGCAGGCGATCGCGGAAGGAGCGCGTGCGGTCGTATTGACAGGCACGGGCCGCGCGTTCTGTTCGGGCGGCGATCTGCGGGAAATGCGGTCGATGTGGGAGAAGGAAGGGCGCATTGAAGCGTTTCTGGAGGAACCGCTCAAAGCCCTGCACGACGTCATACTTCTGATCCGCGAAGCTCCGATACCGTTCATTGCCGCGGTCAACGGGATATGTGCCGGAGCGGGAACAAATTTTGCCCTCGCGTGCGATCTTGTTTTCGCAAGCGGCGATGCGGTATTTAATGAAGCGTTCGTTCGCATCGGCCTTTCACCCGATTGCGGCGGGACATTCTTTCTTCCAAGAGCTATCGGCGAAAAGCTTGCGGCCGAATTGTTTATGACTGGCGAGAGCGTTTCGGCGGAAAGGGCGGCGCAGTTTGGGATGATAAATCGCGTGGTGGATGCCGAAAACCTGATGACCGAAGCACTGAAAACTGCCGAGAAACTTGCCGCGGGACCGACCGATGCCATCGGCCGCGTAAAGAAAATGCTCAACGCATCATTCGCGAACGACCTGCGTTCGCAACTCGGCCTGGAGCACCAGTGCCAGATCGAATCCGGCCGCTCGGCCGATTTCAAGGAAGGTGTTGCCGCCTTTTTTGAAAAACGTACTCCTAGATTCTCCGGTAAATAGTCCGTTCGAAGTGTCGTTCTCCCGAATGGCGAAGCGGAATGCGGGAACCATGAACCGCACGAAACAAGAGACACGAAACCTGCACGAAATAATCGATCATCTGCGTGACCTGGCTCTAAAAAACTAATGAATTGTAGCAATTGGACGCAAGTACTTTGTGGTCTTTGTGTCTTCAACTTCGCGCCCCTAGTGTTTAAAACCCATTAACACAAAGGGCACCAAGGGGAGACGCAAAGTTCACAAAAAGTTCGAGAGCGACAAGAAGCCACGTACATATCATCTGTTGCGGACCGGTAAGCTGGAAAATAGAGACTCGCCATTGACAAACTTTACGCCTTTCGCTTTAATATGTAACTGCAAATGAAATTCATTTTCAATAATGAAAGCCGTATGTGATGCATCGCAAAGGACGCGAAGGGAATGAGAAGATTTCGTAAGGTAATATTCTGGATCCATCTGATAACCGCGCTTTTTGCCGGGGTGATCATTTTCATAATGTCTGTGACGGGAGCGCTGCTTGCGTTTGAGCGGCAAACGATCGAATTCTCTGAGCGGGATGCCAGATATGTTGTACCGCGGACGGGCGCCGAGAGGCTTTTGCCGCAGGAGATGCTCGAACGATTCCGGTTGGAACGGCCCGACGCCAAGCCGGCTTCCCTCTCGATAAGCAGCTCGCCTGACGAGGCCTGGGCGATCAGTCTGGGACGCGAAGGGACAGTCTTCGTCGATCCATATACCGGGGCAATTACCGGCGAAAGCAACAAGGCCGTTCGCGGTGCAATGTCCACGCTGCGTGAGTGGCATCGTTACCTTGCCATGTCGGGCGACCAGCGGCCGATCGGGAAAGCGTTGACAGGTGCGGCAAATCTTATATTTGTATTGCTGGCGATATCGGGCCTGTACATCTGGCTTCCCCGCATATTGACCTGGAAGCGGGTCAAGCCGGTGATATGGTTTCGCGGCGGCTTACGCGGAAAGCCGCGAAATTTCAATTGGCACAACGTTTTCGGATTCTGGACATCGCTCGCCCTGGTCGTCTTTACGCTGACAGCAACGGTGATGTCCTATCAGTGGGCGAACGATCTGTTGTACACGCTGACTGGCAACGAACCTCCCTCATCACAGGGGCGTTCGCCCAACGGCACGCAAAAGGAAGAACCGCCTTACGCATACCCGGAAAACCTAAATGCTCTTTGGTCCGCGGCTGAACAACAATCGCCGACGTGGAAGTCGATAAGCCTGCGGCTTCCGATTGAAAATAATTCCGCCGCGTTCACGATCGACGAAGGCATTTATTGGAACATCTTCGGCCGCTCATCGCTGACCTTGGACGCAACGACGGCCACTGTGTCGAAATGGGACCCGTACAGCCAGCGAAACGGCGGACAGCAGCTTCGTTCATGGTTCCGGTTCCTCCACACGGGTGAATCACTGGGCTTGCCCGGCCAGATCATTGGACTTATCGCCTGCATCGGCGGCGCGTTCCTCGTCTGGACCGGATTTTCGTTGTCATTCAGGAGATTTGCAAAATGGTTCCGCAAACGCCGCGCGGCTGCGGCGGTCTATGGCCGCGAAGCTGAGATCTGAGGTTGTCCCGGCCTTGAAGCAACCGCACAGTCCTTCTTTTTTATCTGATCAGACCAACCTCGAACTTCCTTCCTTCGTTAACCGTAAAACGTAAGTTACCCTAACTTAGGCACCTCGGCCCCGGGGTGCCAAAATCTTTTATTGGTTGCGCCGGCCGCCGGAAAACTTAATGGAATCAACCACTTACGGACAGCTACTGAAAGAGAATCGCAACTTCCGCAATCTTCTGGCGGGACAGTTCATCTCCGAACTTGGGAACTGGTTCAATTTTATCGCAAGCCTGGGGCTTGTCCGGCTCGTGTCGGACGCGTCGCCGATGGCCGCGGGCGTACTGTTTGTCTGCCGCCTGCTGCCTTTTGCCATTTTCTCGCCGATCGCGGGCACATTTGTTGACAGGTTCTCTCGCCGGCAAGTGATGATCATCACCGATCTTGCGCGTGTTGCGGTTGCATTGATGTTCCTGCTTGTAACGGACGCCGGCGATCTTTGGATCGCATATCTGGCCACGATCTTGCTATCGACATTCGGCGCATTCTTTGACGGGGCGAAGAACGCGGCAACGCCGAACCTGACCGGCAAGGAAGGATTGCTGGCGGGTACGGCACTGATGTTCTCGACACGTTTTCTGTTGATGGCGATCGGGTCGGCACTCGGCGGCTGGGCGGCGGCGATCTTTGGGTACGAGGTTGCGTTCATCATCAACGCCGCATCGTTCCTCGCGTCGGCGTTCACCGTTTGGCTGATCCCGGAAGCCTCGGTCCGGGAGCAGGAAACAGCGGACCGGGCCGGACAGGAATCGTTCCTGACCGAGCTGAGACAGGGACTACATTATGCGGCGACGAATCATTTTGCATTGACGATCATTCTGATGAACGTCATCTGGGCGGTTGGCGGCGGGGCGATCAATATTGTTTTTGAGCGCATGGGCGGCGTCATTTTCGCCCGGACCGAAGGCTGGAATCCCGATGTGGCGGTAGCCTTGCTTTGGACGGCCAGCGGCTTCGGGCTGTTTTTGGGAATGATGATCGCACATCGGACATCGATCCATCTTGACCGTCGGGGCAGCCACTATAAATTCATCGGGTGGACCTTGCTGATCCACGGTGTGCTGTTTGCTTTTGCCGGCGTTGTCCCGAGCCTTTGGCTGTTCATGTTCTTCGCTTTTATTTCGCGAGTAATCATTGGCGTTGAATATGCCGTGCAGGAGACGTTATTCCAACGCAGTTTGCCTGACTACATCCGGGGACGTATTTCAACACTCGAACGCGGGGCCGAGTTGACGATGTTCGGCCTGTCCAGTTGGGTAAGCAGCCTGATGATCTACGAGGTCTCGGCGGAAGTGCTAACTATCTTTTCCGGGCTGCTTGCTGGCTCTGCCGGAATCGTGTGGTTCATTCGCGAAAGTCAGAACCGAGAGCGGTAGCGACTGGGTTCCTCTCTTCCGGCACGTCCAAGAACCCAGTCGCTACCGCTCCCGGTTCTGACCTAGGCCGTAATGATAACGGCGCGGGTGCCGGTTAGTTCTGAGAAATCTTTTGTATAGATAGTTTCGACGCGGCGGATGCTGCTGATAACGTTGGCGATCTCCTGCGTTGACACGAGGCCGCCTTCGACGTGGGCGATGGCCCAGGTTTTTATATGGGTGGCAATGGTCAGGGCGTCGCTGAGGACCTTTAGATACTGAGATTTTGTCTCAACCGGTGCACCGAGTTTTCCGTGACGGGCCGCTTCGAACTCAGGCCAGAAATCGTCGCCGCCGCGGAGCCATTCTTCGCGCCAGACTGCCTTATCCGGCGACGCTGTCCGGCCGCCGCTTCCCGCAACAGGCAGCCGCAGGACCATAAGGTCTGCGGGGCTTTCGGCGATAAAATCCTCAGCTCCTTTGTTTTGACACACGTTGTTCTGGCCATTGTTAAATGGTTCGGGCGAGGTCAGCCACAGACGCCGGAACACGTTAGAAAGCGGCTGACGCAGATCGCGTGTCTCTTCGGTAAAGGAAAGAGCATAGTCACCGACCGACATCACCAGGCTTGCCGCCGAGGCAAAGGCGAACGGTGACTGAAGCTTTTCCAGATTGCGTCGAATGTTGTCAAACCACCACGAATCGGTTTCGCTGAACCAATTTCGCAACGCTGGATTTCGCAGATGATTGCCCGGCACGTACACATCTTCCAGGACATTATTCACATCCGCCTCGGTCAATTGTTCACCGTTGTTCTGAATTGCCGCGAGAGCACGGGTCCATGATGACTGGAGACGGTCGTTCGAAAGCACACGGGCATCTGCACGTTTTAGATAGGTTCCAAGGCGCGGGTTGCCGGTGAACGGCATTGCGACCGAATTGAACTCAAGCCTTCGGAGCACGTTCAGTTCGAACGCTAACCATGTGCGTGGCGTGAAGATGGATTGCTTAGTCATTTGGAAATTCAGAATGTTCGGGCAACATCGCGGATTCAGTTTCGGGCGGCGGTGAAGCAAGACCCGCATCCAGACGGTGACCTCCAAAAAGAACCTCGTTTTCCGGGGCCTCGATCAACTGCTCGGCCGCCTTTGCCGGTTCGGCCCGGGCCGGTGGGTCCACCTCCATAACATCGATATACTCGCTTGTGAAAAACGCCTTAACAACTTTCGGATCGAACTCAAGGCCGGTCCATTCGATAAGGAAATCCTTTGCTTCGGGAACCGACATCGCTTTTCTGCGCGGGCGATCGTCGCGAAGAGCCGCGAACGAATCTGCGACCCGCAGAATCCGGGCCGCCAGCGGTATCTGCTCGCCTTCGAGCGCGTCCGGATAGCCGCCGCCGTTCCACCATTCGTGGTGCCAGCGGACAAGCAGCTGGACACCGCGCGAAAAGCCGCGTTTGGCCGCTTCTTGTTCGCCGATCACCGGATGACGGTGCATGTCCAGGCGCTCTGCTGTTGAGAGTTCCCGCGGCTGTTTGATGTAATCGCGATTCATCACCAACTCGCCGATGTCGTGTATCAGGGCAGCCTGCTGCATAAAGAACCGGTCATGCGTCGCCAGATTAAAACTCTTCCCGATAGCATCGGCGATCGCGGCAATGCGCAGCCCGTGGGCATGCGTATAACCT
>JADYZI010000244.1 GCA_020853255.1 Acidobacteriota bacterium | reverse complement strand
TATTATTTTCTTGGACTAATTGTTTAGTCATTGACCTTACTCAAGTTTTGGAGGAAATGATAATGAACATGGTTAAATACGATCCGTTTAGCGAGCTTCGCAGCTTGCAGGATGAAATGACGCGGCTTTTTGCGGGTGTTACGCCCAGGGGTCGCGAGGAGATCGGCCGAGGCTCATGGATGCCGAGCGTCGATATTTATGAAGACAAGGACAAACTAGTGCTCGAGGCCGATCTGCCGGGCATGGAGCGTGATGATTTCGACATTTCGGTCGAGAACAATGTGATCACCTTGAAGGGCGAACGAAAGTTCGAAAAGAAGGTCGATGGGGACAATTACCATCGCGTTGAACGGAGCTACGGCTCTTTCTCACGGTCCTTCACGCTGCCGCAGACGATCACTGCTGAAGGGGCGACCGCAGAATTCGAGAACGGAATTCTTCGAGTCAGCCTTCCCAAACGTGAAGAGACCAAGGCGCGAAAGATAGAAATAGGCGGAGCATCGACTCCAAAAACGATCGAGGCTGAGCAGTCAAACGCGGCGAAGGCCTAGGAACGCGGTTTTTTTGAACCGCAGAGATGCCGCGGGGAGTGATGGACCTAAAAGTTCTTCTCCCGGTAACGGCGTCTCTGCGGTAAAATACAACTATGAGATTCGACAGATTTACGATTCGCGGCCAGGAAGCGGTCCAGGCGGCCATCGGCGTTGCCGAACGGAACCAGAACCAGCAGGTCGAACCTGAGCACCTTCTGCTTGCGATGCTTGAGCAAAAGGAAGGCGTCGTGCGCCCGATCCTGGGAAAGATCGGCGTAAACGTGGCGGCGGTTACCACCGAACTGCAGGCGTCGATCGAAAAGCTGCCAAAGGTGAGCGGCGGCCAGCAGTATTTCAGCTCGCGAACGAATACGATCTTTCAGGACGTTCAGAAGATCGCCGAAGGAATGGAGGACGAGTATATCTCGACCGAACACCTTCTGATCGCGATCGCCGCTGAAAAGGCCGGCGACGCGGGCCGCATACTCCGCTCGAACGGTGTTACGGGCGAGGATGTCAACAAGGTAGTCACGGATATGCGGGGCGGCTCGAAGATAACCGACCAGAACGCGGAAGAAAATTTTCAGGCGCTTGAAAAATACGCGCAGGACCTGACCGAACGAGCCCGCAAAGGCAAGCTCGATCCGGTGATCGGCCGCGATGACGAGATACGCCGCACGATCCAGATACTTTCGCGCCGTACAAAGAACAATCCGGTACTGATCGGCGAACCCGGCGTTGGCAAGACCGCGATCGTCGAAGGCCTGGCACAGCGAATAGTTTCGGGGGATGTGCCGGAAACGCTAAAGAATAAACGGCTTGTTTCGCTTGACCTGGGCGCGATGCTCGCGGGTGCGAAATACCGCGGCGAATTTGAAGACAGGCTAAAGGCCGTTCTGAAAGAGATAGAAAAGGCCGAAGGACAGATAATTCTCTTTATCGACGAACTGCACACTTTGGTCGGCGCCGGTGCAAGCGAAGGCGCGATCGACGCGTCGAATATGCTAAAGCCGGCGCTTGCCCGCGGTACGCTGCGTGCGGTCGGGGCGACCACGCTGGCCGAGTATCAAAAATACATCGAAAAAGACAAGGCACTTGAACGCCGTTTTCAGCAGGTCTATATTGGCGAACCGACGGTCGAAGACACGATCGCGATCTTGCGCGGGCTTAAGGAGCGTTACGAGATACATCACGGCGTCCGGATAAAAGATTCAGCGATAGTTGCGGCCGCTACGCTTTCTAATCGATATATAACCGACCGTTTTCTGCCGGACAAGGCCATCGACCTGATCGACGAGGCCGCAAGCAAACTGCGTATTGAGATAGATTCAATGCCGCAGGAGATCGATATTCTCGAACGCGAGATCCTGCAGCTTGAGATCGAACGCCAGGCCCTGACCCGCGAAACCGATGAAAAGTCGAAGCAGCGGCTCGACGACATAGAAAAACGCATCGCTGACCTGAACGAGAGATCTTCCGCAATGAAGGCCAAGTGGCAGTCAGAAAAAGAAGAGATCGAGAAAATGCGCTCCCTGAAAGAGCAGCTTGACGAAGCCCGCACAGAGCTTGAACGTGCCCGTCAGCAGGGCGACCTGAACAAGGCCGCCGAGCTGCAGTACGGCAAGATCCCTGAGATCGAAAAGCTGCTTGAGACCGAGCAGGACCGGCTGGGGCAACTTCAAGCCGATGGTGTCTTCCTTAAAGAAGAGGTTGACGAAGAAGACGTCGCCGAGGTAGTTGCAAAATGGACCGGCGTGCCGGTTTCAAAAATGCTCGAAGGCGAAATGCAGAAGCTCATTCAAATGGAGGACAAGCTTCGCAGCCGCGTGATCGGGCAGGATGAAGGTTTGACGGCTGTGGCAAACGCGGTTCGCCGGGCGCGTGCCGGGCTTCAGGACCCGAATCGTCCCGTAGGCTCGTTCATATTCCTCGGCCCGACCGGAGTAGGCAAAACAGAGACCGCGCGGGCTCTGGCCGAATTCCTGTTCGACGACGAACGGGCAATGGTCCGGCTGGATATGTCCGAGTACATGGAAAAACACGCCGTTGCGCGAATGATCGGGGCTCCTCCCGGCTACGTCGGCTACGACGAAGGCGGCCAGTTGACCGAGGCGGTAAGGCGGCGGCCTTACTCGGTCGTGCTGTTCGATGAGATCGAGAAAGCGCACCCTGATGTATTCAACGTATTGCTGCAGATATTGGATGACGGCCGATTGACCGATTCAAAGGGACGCGTCGTCGATTTTAAGAATACCGTACTGATAATGACCTCGAACCTTGGTTCGCGGCAGATCCAGGCGGCGATGGAAAATC
This sequence comes from Acidobacteriota bacterium, assembly GCA_020853255.1. The sequence goes on along the minus strand of JADYZI010000244.1, from coordinate 8,845 downwards.
CGCTTGCTGATAGAAATGTGCGCAGTGAGGTCCTGCACGTTCTTCGTGAGCACTTCAAACCGGAGTTCCTGAACCGCATTGACGACATCGTTGTGTTCGATCAGCTTTCACGCGAGGAGATCGCTAAGATCATTGACGTTCATCTTGAAAAGCTGCGCCGCAATCTTGAAGAACGCGGCATCAGCCTGGAGCTGGACGGATCCGCCCGCGATCTTTTGGTCAAGGAAGGCTACGATCCGGTGTATGGCGCGCGTCCGCTGAAGCGGGCGATACAGACCATGATCCAGAATCCGCTGGCCGTCAAACTGCTAAAGGGCGAGGTCGCCAGCGGGCAGAAGGTCAAGGTCTCGGCTGAAAACGGAGAGATGATATTTTCTGCCGACGGCGAGCAGAAGGCTGCGGTGAGTTGAATCTGGAATTGGAAAGCTTTCATAATTGCAGCTGAAGATCTAAGATTTACAAGTAATGTTCAAACGAAGACACATGAGCGACAACGATCCATTTAGAAACGAATTTTCGGACGAAGAGCCGCTGCTCAGGACCGAGGACAAACGGCGCTTTAACGAGCAAGGCGAGCGGATCCGGACCGATGAGCCGGAGGCGGCGAAGATACCCGTAAAATCGGCACGCGAGATCGAGCTTGAGAACAAACTCAAGGCCGAAACAGAACGGCGCGAAGCGGCCGAGGCAAAACTGATCGGCGTTCAGGCGAAATTTGAAGAAGCCAAGGCCGGGTTGGAAAAAGATACGGCCGAAATGCGCACGCGGTTGATCAAAACGCTTGAGGACCGGGCCAAACAGGGCCAGTTCGATTTCCTGACGCGCCTTTTGCCGGTGCTCGATAATCTGAACCTTGCGGTGGAAGCAAGCGAAAAAGATCCCGCGATCGAGCATCTGCGCGATGGCGTAAAAGGCGTACTTCGCTCGTTTGAACAGGCACTTTCCAGCGTCGGCGTCGAACCAGTGCCCGGCATCGGGACAACATTCGACCCGGAGATACACGAAGCGATCGATATGGCGGAAACGGACGCCGATATGGACGGCAAGGTCACCGCGGAATATTCGCGCGGCTATCGGTTCGGTGACAGATTGATCAGGCCGGCCCGCGTACAGGTGGGAAAAGGCAGGGCACAATCGGTAGGCGAGTAGGCGCTTTCGAAAACATGAGGAACCCGGTATTTGCACAACGGAAGGCGGATCGGCACCTTTTGCCAGAGGAGTATCTGGCTCAGGAACGCGTGAGTGCGCACCGTAATGAATATCTCGATGGACGAAAAGTTCGAGATGGCTGGCGAGTCGTTGTTGCACAGAGCCGCTCAAAGAACCCAAGCACTAGGCTATCCAGCAAGACGTGTACCAATGTGAATTCGGCCTGCACCTTCGTTCCCTTTGCGTCTTCAACTTTGTGAACTTTGTTGTAAATCGCCATTCCCAACACAAAAGTCCAAGCTACGTGACACAAAGTGAGCAAACACGGATTCGCTCGCGGTGTATGAGAATTCAGGCCGAGCCGTAGCATCCATCTGAATTTTCTGGAAGCGGCCAAGGCTAAAGTGCTACAATTTCAATTGGCATAATTTTCGCGCTTCGCGGCATCCAATTCCTCAGGGAATTATAAAGATTTATGGCAGATATAGACGCTTATAAGGACAAATTCAGCGACAGCGGAAGGCGTGTGCTGGAAACCGCGCTGGATGAATCGAAGCGGCGTGATCAGAATTACGTTGCTATCGAGCACATCCTGCACGCAGTGACGACCGAAGAGGACGATTTGTTCTCATCGACGATGCGCGATCTTGCGGTCGATCCGCGCTCGGTCAAACTTTTGATCGAGAAGCGGATGGCCAACGGACGGCAGCACACCGGCAAGGGATACAGGATCGCGCCGGAAACGACAGAGCTGTTCAAACGCGCGATGGACCGCGCCCGCTCGCAGGGGCGCCGGGTGATAGACGGCAGCGATATTTTTTACGTTCTATCAAATGACGAACGAAGCGTGCTGAACGATGTTCTGCAGAACCTGGGCGTACCGGCCGACGAGGTCGCGCAAACTGCCCGGACCCGTATTCGAAAGCGTGAGAAGGAAGAAGAAAGGACGAGGGCAAAATATGAACTGCCATCGTTCCTGCGACACTTTGGCGTATCCCTGAACAAGCTTGCGCGCGAGGATAAGATCCCGCCGACGATCGGCCGCGAAAGTGAGATCCGGCAGATGATCGAGATACTTTCGCACCGGGAGCGCTCAAATTCGCCAATGCTCGTCGGCGAACCCGGCGTAGGAAAGACCGCGGTTGTCGAGGGGCTTGCTCGCCTTATCGAGCTTGAGCCTGAAAAGGTCCCGGCGCGCCTTCGCTACTCTCATATCGTCCAGCTTCAGATGGGCGGGCTTGTCGCGGGAACAATGCTTCGCGGAATGTTCGAAGAACGCATCAAGGGCATCATCGACGAAGTAAAGGAAAAGGACAACATCATCCTTTTCATTGACGAAGCACACTCGATCATCGGTGCCGGTGCGGCGATGGGCACATCCAGCGACGCGGCCAATATGTTCAAATCGAGCCTGGCACGCGGCGAGCTTCGCATTATCGGCGCGACCACGATCACTGAATACAAAGAATATATCGGCGAGGACGAAGCACTTTCGCGACGTTTTCGGCTGGTCAAGGTGGAAGAGCCCACAATTGACCAGACCAAGCAGATCCTGGTCGGCATCCGTCCGCGGCTTGAGAAAAATTATTCGGTCACGATCTCGGATGAGGCGATCGACACCGCATTGGAGATGTCGCCGAAGTACATTCGCAATCTGCACCTTCCCGACAAGGCAATCGGCTGGCTGGACACGGCTTCGGTGAAGGTTGAGATCAATGAGGCGAACGGCTTGACCGTTTTGCCCGAGCACATCATTGACGTCATTTCACAGGAATCGCGCATTCCGAAGGACATGATCTATCGCGATACGTCCGACCGGTTTGCTCTGATGGAAGACGACCTCGGCAAGCGTGTCATTGGCCAGAAAGATGCTGTCAAGGCCGTTGCGGAACGGCTTCGACTCAATAAAGGCCCGCTAAAAGATAACCACTACGCACCCGATGGCGTTCTGCTTTTCCTTGGGCCAACTGGCGTTGGTAAGACCGAACTTGCCAAGGCCGTTGCGGAATTTATGTTCGGCGACGAAGGCAAAATGATCCGTATCGACATGTCCGAATACGGCGATGGCACGGTTGGTATCGAAAAGCTTATTGGTATGCCGCGCGGCATTGTCGGCAGCGAACGCGGCGGCATTTTGACCGAACAGCTACGTGATAATCCGTACACCGTCCTCTTGCTCGACGAGGTGGAAAAAGCGTCGCCCTATCTGATGAACTTGTTCCTCCAGGCGTTTGACGAAGGCTGGATGACGGACGGGCGCGGCAAGAAGGTATATCTTTCCGACGCGATCGTGATCATGACCTCAAATCTTGGATCGGAAAGCTTCAAGAAATTTGAGAAGCCGCTGGGCTTTGGCCAGAAGACGTTGGGCGATGTGAAGCAGATCAAGGGTGAAGTAATGAAGGCGGCGGAAACGCGCTTTACACCGGAATTTCGCAACCGCATCGATGAGATAATCGTCTTCTCGCCGCTGACGATGGACGAGGTCCGCGACATAGCCAGGATCTATCTCAACAAGCTAAGGCGAAAGATGGAATCGCAAGGCAAGGTCGTCGAGATCACTGATCCAGCCCTTGACCTGCTGACCGAAAAGGGCTTTTCGCCCGCCTACGGCGCCCGTTTTCTAAAACGGCATATTGATCAGAAGGTAAAACTCCCGATCACAAATGAGTGGAAACTTGGCCGCCAGTTTGTGGTCGATGCGGAAAACGACGACATCGTGGTCAAGCCGATGGATAATTTCCATCTAAACTGAAACAATATCGCGATTTGCGGTATCCAATGGCCCGGCCGTATCAATTCGGCCTGGCCTTTTTCATAAATATTTTCAGGCGGGATAGCAAATTGGGGTAGAATGCCTGTGTTCGGCCTTTCGCCCGATAGAGATCTTCACCCAAACCGATATGTGTATGTTAAACCTCATGACCCGATCCAGCATCCGGATTGCCGTGATCGCCTCACTTCTGTTCTGCTCGGCCGCCGCGGTAAGCGGGCAGGACATTTCGTTCAAATATCTTTATAGCTTCGAACCCGCAATGATCACCGAGCCGCCTGAGATAGGCGGCCTCGAGATAGTTTACCCGGAAACGGCACGAAAGAACGGCGTTGAAGGGACCGTCAACGCGACATTTACCCTTGGCGAAGACGGAAAGGTCCGAGATGTTGTGATCGTGAACGATCTGCCGCACGGTGTCGGTGATGCGGTGCGCGCGGGGCTGCAGAAACTCTTTTTCAAACCTGCCCGCTTTCAGGGAAAACCGGCCGCGATGAAAGCAAGGCTGGAATACAGGGTCACGGTTCTTTTTGAAGACTCAGATAAGAATGTCACAAAGCCGAAATTCACCAGCAAGCCCGAACCGGTCTATCCGGAAAAATACAGGGCGGAAAAGGTCAAAGGCAAAGTGATAGTAAGCGTAACATTCCTGTCCAATGGCGAACTTCGCGTTGGCAACGCTTCAAGTAATATGCCGCGCGAATTTGACAAGGCAGCCATTGAGGCCGCAAAAGCCATCAAATTTACGCCGGCGGTGCACAAAAAGAGCAAGCAGCCCGTTTCGCAGCACATTTTTGTCGAATACGATTTCAAACCATAGCCGGGTGGGGTCAAGTATGAGTTTTAGATCTTTACGGAATTTCGCGCTTTTTACCGCCGCTTTGATCGCAATATCCGCGGCCGCGGCACTCTCACAAGATGCATCACCGGACCCAGAGGCCATATTGCGAAAGGCAGTGGAAAACCTGGGCGGTGACAAATATTTGAGGATAACCTCGCAGATCGGACGTGGAAAATACAGCATCATAAAGGACGGCGGCGTTGTTTCGTTCCAATCCTTCATTGATGTTATCGTTTTCCCGGACAAGGAGCGGACCGACTTCAAGGGCGGCGGTGTAAAGAGCGTCCAGACAAATGTCGGATCGACCGGCTGGACATTCGATGGCGATGCCGAGGTAATAAAACTGCAGGGCGAGAAGCAGGTTGAGAATTTCAAGTTCGGCATCCGCACTAGCCTCGACAACCTGCTTCGCGGCCATTGGCGTAAAGAAGCAAAGCTGACCTACGCCGGCAAACGCCCCTCAACGCTGGGAAAACGTAACGATGTCGTTAAACTCACCTACAACGATGGCCTAATTGTAGAATTCGAATTCGCCGCCGACACCGGCCTGCCGATGAAAGCCATCTACAAACGTTCTGCGTCAGAAGGAGAAGATTCGAACGAAGAAGATCGCTACGCCCAATTCATCGATGTTGACGGAGTAAACGCCCCGTTCATAATCGACCACTTCACCAACGGCAAACACGCGTCGCGCATCAATTACGAATCGATCGAATTCAACCGCCCGATTCCCGATTCGATCTTCGCAAAACCATCGAATGTTAAAGAGTTGAAAAAAGATCTCAAAATGTAGGCAGGAGAAGCCCGAATTCAGATTTCAGATTGGCGATTGTAGATCTCAAATCTCAAATCTCAAATTTCAAATCTCTGGATCAGATCTTGACCACCTGATACTTCCCACAAAAAGAGGCCGCCATTGGGCCAGCCTCTTTTTTTCCCTTACTCATTCTGGTCTGCTTCAAACAAGTGCAAAATCGAATTGTGCTTGATGGATGGTCGTATCGGCGGTCAGGTCTACGTTTCCGAGATAAGCCTCGATCTCATCGAGGACGGCGCGCTCGGTGCTTCTAAGAGCTTGAACGACGTCCGGATGAGCACGCAGCGTAGTTTGACGCACATCTTCCGTGTCACGCGACAGCCGTCGGGCTTCCGAGAGGATCTCGAAACAAACCGTTTGCGGCGATTTTACCCAACCTGAGCCTTCGCAGTATTCGCAAACCGTGCACAGCGTACGTTCAAGCGACTGCTTGACGCGCTTGCGTGTCATTATTATCAAGCCGAAATCGTTGAATGACAGCACCTTTGTCGGTGATTTGTCATGGGCCAGAGCTTCCTGCAGGGCCTGCGAGACCTTGTGCCGGTTGCGCCGGTCCTCCATATCGATCAGGTCAAGAACGATGATCCCGCCCAGGTCGCGCAGGCGTATCTGCCGGGCGATCTCTTCCACCGCTTCCATGTTCGTTTTCGTGATCGTATCCTCAAGCCGCGCATTTCCCTTGCCGACGAATTTGCCGGTGTTGACGTCGATGGCGACAAGTGCCTCGGTCTGATTGATCACCAGATAGCCCCCGGATTTTAGCCAAACACGCGGTTTGAGCGCTTTGTCGATCTCTTCCTGAACACCGTAGTGGTCCAGGATCGGCTCATCGCGAGTATAGAGCTTGACCCGATTCACCATTCGCGGCTGAATACGGTTCATGAACTCGACCGTGCGAAGATATTCCTCTTCACTGTCCACTCTGATCGCGGTAAATTCATCCGACATCTGGTCGCGAAGCAGCCGCTGAACAATGTCCAGATCGGCGTGCACCATCGCGGGCGACTTCGCCTTTTCAGACGTCTTCTTGATGTCTTGCCAGGTTCGGACAAGGTAGCGGGCATCCTGCCGCAGGTCTTCCTCCGAAATTCCAATTCCAGCCGTCCTAACGATAAACCCGCCTGACGGAATGTCTTCTTCCTGACGAATTCGCTGGATCAGCGTGCGAAGCCGCCCGCGTTCGCTCGACGATTCGATCTTGCGTGAAACGCCTAGATGCTCGATCGTCGGCATATAAACAAGAAAACGGCCCGGCAGAGCGATGTGCGAAGTAATTCGCGCGCCTTTTCGCGCGATCGGTTCTTTGGCGATCTGCACAAGTATTTCCTGCCCTTCGCGAAGCAGGTCGGAGATGGTCGGCTGCGGCGGCCGGTCGCGTTTTTCGTGGCGGTCCGGCCGACGGCCGTCTCCCTGGCTGCGGTTGCGGTCGCGGTCGCGTCCGTTCCGACGATCGCGGTTGTCCGGCCCCGGACGGCGATTCTCGCCCGCGGGTCGCCGCCCGTCTGGCTTTTCGGTTGCTTCGGCCTCGGGTTCTTCATCCCTCGCCTCGGGAACCGCTTCTAATTCCGCGCTTGCGGCGGCAACATCTGCGTGGGCTGTGTCATCGCTTGTTTCGCCTTCCGCGCCTTCACTTCCCTCGGCTGCTTCGCCGGTTGTAGCGGACTCGTCATCGCGTCGATTTCTGCCGCCTCGCCTGCGGCCCCGGCCGCCCCGGCGAACCGACATTTCGGCAACATCGCCGGATTCTTTCACGCTTGCCTCGGCATCGTCCAGCCCTTCGGCCTCGGCCGCCTTTTTCGAACGGCCTCGTTTAGCGGGCTTCTTTGTTTCTTCGCCCGGATCGGCTGTCGCGGCCGTTTCTGTCTTCGCTTTTTTTGTCTTTGATCTGGCAGGCTCCTTTGCTTTTGAAGCGGCCTTTTTCCCGCGGCCCTTGGCCTTTGTCTCAGGAGCAGGGCCTTCGTCATCGTCGGCGATGCGCTCAAATCCGCTTGGCCGTTCCATCTCAGAATCCAGCAGCGAACCTACCTCCGCGGCCGCAATTCCTTCCATTTCAAACTCGACCGCCCGGACCTGATCAACGATCGCTTCCTGCCGGAAGGCATCTTTGAACATCTCACCAGTGTCCGAATCATCTTCAACGCGTTCGAACCCGGAATCTTCAAATTCGAACTTGAACTCAAACGGTTCCTCGGCCGGCGGCTGCTCCTCAACCGTTACGCTTTCCGCCTCTCTCGGCTCAGCCTCTTTTCTTCCGCGCGAGCGGTCGCCTCTCTGCCTTCGGCCGCGCGCAGGTCCGGCTTCCTCCAAATCCTGTTCCGGCTGTTCCTGAGCGGCAAGCGGTTCAGTGATGTCCTGAACAGAATCCATCTGCTTTTCACGCGCAACGCGGGCCCGGTCGATCTGTTCGTTCGCTTCCCGCTTTGCCTCTTCGGGTGAGCCTTTCTTGGATTTCTCCATCACGATCCGCTCGATCTCTTCTTCTTCGTCAAAGAAGTCAGAGACGTATAGGAACGCATCGCGCTCAAGCCCAATGGAGACAAAAGCCGACTGCATTCCGGGCAAAACCCGCTGCACTCGGCCCTTATAAATGTTTCCCGCAATGCCGGAATTCTCCTCACCGCGTTCAATGTAAAATTCGGTTACTTTTCCGTTGTCCAGGATCGCTATCTTTTTCTCGCGTCCATTGACGCTGACGATCATCTCTTTCGACATATTCAATTGTGTATTTCCCTCGATTCTAATTTCGGTCGTTTGCTTTCGCGGATCGCTTCCGTCGGGCGGCTGGAAACTGGCTGGACCTATGCAGACCTCGATCCGGCAGAACCGGACGAACAGATTCTACGCGTGGTTAAACTTAAGGCATTGGCTTCGGAAGCAAGTTCCAAAACAAGGGACTTTGTAGATTGTCACGCAGGAATTATAAGCTGAACGGCCTAAAACCGTCTTACAGCTCAGGGAGCACAAGTTCTGAAACCGCGCTCGACCCAGAAAATCTGTTTACCCGGACATATCCGGGAACGTCTAAGATCCTTTCAGTTTGCCTTTCCTCACCGATACTCATACCGATCCGCAGCAAACCGATTTGTAGTATAACAAATTTTTGTGAATGTAAAATAGCAACGATAACAAAATTGGGCTACTACTCAGTTTGAATTGTCTTGCCGCTGGTCTATAATCTACTATCCACGGCTGGGTAGCTCAGATGGTTAGAGCGTGGGATTCATAACCCCAAGGTCGGGAGTTCGATCCTCCCCCCCGCCACCAC
>JADYZI010000243.1 GCA_020853255.1 Acidobacteriota bacterium | reverse complement strand
GCTAAGGCTCGAAGGGTTTTCCGTACAATTCCTGATAGACCCAGCCAAGCAGACGAGCTTCGGCCGTGCAGAGCAGTTCGAGCCAGCAGCTCGATAGATACAGGCGTTTTTCCAGGTTGCTCGGCAGTTTCTCGGCTTTAGCGAGGGCAAATGCCTCCGCATCAGCATCAAGATCGTAGGCGGTGGTCATTTCGGCCTTTGTTTCGCGCGCACGGCCGAGAGCTTCGACGATATCCGTGATCCAGAGTTTCAGATCTTCTTCGCTCTTGTTTTCTGCGACCGCCTGAATAACGCCGATAGCGAAGCGAGCCTCGGCATTCTCGAATGGATAGATCGCAACGCCATTGGCCGAATCGTCTTCTTGTTTCCACTGAAAAAGTTCGTCTGCGAAAGGATGCCGTACCCTCCCGACGCGTTCATCATACGTGATGAACCATTCGACAAGGTCCGCAAGCGAGGAGGTTTCCGGAACGCCGTCGGCGATCTTGAGTGCCGGCGGTGAAGTGCTTTGTGCTGGTTCTGCCATAAGATCAATGGTCAGATTATTTCACGCTGCCGACACCTCGTACAATCCACCAGCGATACGAAAACTATTTGGAGTTTGAAAGATTTGCTTGTGTCGGCGAAGGACGTATCGGCTCCACTAGCGAACTAGTTCTGTCGGAGTATTAGGAAAATGGCGCCGAAATTCGCCTTCGGGCATTTCAAGCAGTCCTGTTATAAGATTGCTGCCCTTTCGCCTTACCGTCTGGACCATCCGTGTCGCGAATAAAGTCAGTCCGCCAATGACGACAGGAATGACAATGTACGGCAGCCACCCTAACGAGTTAAAAATAAATCCCAAAACTGTGAAGAAAAGGCTCTTTAGGTGCAGAACGCCTAGCTCCGGCACCGTGGATTGCTCCAACAGTCTGTAAAAGCGAGACATACGCTCAGCGACCGTTTTGGATAACGGTTCTTTTCTTCGCTCTGCCCGAAGTGCGCTCCACAAACCAACAATATTATAATTATGCAGCAAATGAATGCTTTTGTTTGCGTGAGCCTGGAGATGATCGTAAAGCTCATTATCGAACTCGTGCTTATACGCAATCTTTGCCATGCGAACCTGATCTCGTAAGCCGAATAGTTTAAGCCGTATCTTGCTACGTTCAGACGGAGCAATAATACCTTCGATGATGAAATGATATACGACCAACCCGACGAATATAAGAAATATCACTGTCATGATTTGCTCGATTTTACTTTTCCCGGCAGTTGTTTCTTTTGCAATTCGGTCTTTTCTTCAGCCATTCTATGCAACTCCTCGTAATGGCTTCTCCGTAGAGACTTTGCATGAAGATACCAGCCCCCGATAGCCCCAATTCCCAATAGATAGCCCACTAAGTAACCGGCTCTTAGGTCATCTACTACTTGATGCCCCTGTTCTGCAAGTGCATCGGGCGGAATTAACCAAAAATAAAACAGGATGATTGCCCCAAGCAGAGCCAAAGGAAACTGCCCTTTGTTAATTGAAGCAATGAAAACATCCCTAACAGCTTGAGAAATAGTAACTTTAGTTACATGGGGAGTCTTGGCCATATTGTGTCGAATAAAGTTGCTAAGATGTTAGACAACATATATGGCATGCATGTCAAGCGGCTAACGCCCCTAAATCCATCTTTTCAAAGGCCGCTAACTTACATTATACTGGATTCCCCTTGTCTTTGTTCCTTAATATTTAGTTGTACCTAGTCTTACATGCCGTGACAAGCTGACTTTTGAAGATTGTCAATTTCTCTAACACCACTACTTTAGGACACTACCCGATTTGGCATATAATTCGTAAATGTTGGGTAAGAGCGGTCAAGGAGGCCCTTCTTCAAAGCTATGCAAACGCAATACGTAAACTGTCCGAATTGCCACTCGCAAAATGTCGCCGGCGGCGGCCTTTGTTCGAGCTGCGGTGCGATGCTGCCCGCATACAACGCCGGCCCGATGCAGCCGCAGAATCGTCCTGCTGTGCCCGGAGCCGATAAGAAGGTTCTCGCCGGAGTCCTCGGCATCGTTCTCGGCGGCCTAGGTATTCACAAATTCATTCTCGGCTACAACACCGAAGGCATCATTATGCTCGCGGTCTGGGTGGTCGGCGCTCTTTTTTTGTGCGGCATACCATCGCTTGTAATGGCCGTGATAGGGATCATCGAAGGCATAATGTACCTTACTAAATCGGACGAAGAGTTCGTTCATACCTACATCATCAACAAGAAGGGCTGGTTCTAAACATTTAGCTGATAGACGTGTTCACAGGGCTGATCGAAGAACTCGGCGTGATCGAGAGCATTGAACGACGCGAGGCCGGGGCGGTCTTTCGTCTCGGTGCGTCGGTCATCACGTCGGACATTGCGAATGGTGATTCGATCGCGGTGAACGGCGTGTGTCTTACAGCGCTCAATATCGATAAGAACGGATTCTCCGCAGACGTTTCGCCGGAGACCCTCGACCGAACGACGCTCGATCAGCTTGAGGTCGGCTCGCGTGTTAATCTCGAACGTGCGCTGCTCGCGACACAGCGGCTTGGTGGACATATTGTTCAAGGCCACGTTGATTCGACGGGTGAGTTTCTTGCGGCACGCGACGAAGGGGATTTTCACACCGTGACGATCGGGTTTGATCCTGAATTTGCAAAGTATCTGGTCTTTAAGGGGTCTGTTGCGGTCGAAGGGATCTCGCTGACCGTCGCCGCGTTGCGGGAAGCGGAGTTCGACATTGCCGTTATTCCGAAGACGTGGGAAATGACGAACCTTTCTACACTTTCGCCCGGAAAACGCGTCAATCTCGAAGCCGACGTCATCGCAAAATATGTCGAGCGGATGCTCTCTGCACGTAATTTCGAGTAATATTGGTTTTTGATCCGATATGCTCGCTGCCCTCATAGTGCTCGCTGTTTTTCTCTTTGGCGGGCTTTGTTTTACTTACCTGTTCTTTGACGATGAGCGGCTTTTGTGGCGGCTCGCGGCGGGCAACATCGTTTCGTGTGCGATAGCGGGCGTTTCCGGATTCGTCATCACACTTTTCTTTGGATTGAGTGCGACAACGGCGGGCGTTTCGATTCTCACGGCTCTTCTTCCCGCCGTGATCTTGCTGAAGGCAGATGTTCGAACCAAGCTCGCGAGAGATTGGCAACGCGCACGCTCGAACTTTCAGCACGGGAACAAGCGCATCGGCGGCCTCATTTTCTACAGCTTCTTTTTCATTCTATTTTGCCTGTTCTTTTCCCAAGCGATCTACCAGACGCCCGATGGCATTTTTACTGGCGGATCGCAGAACCTCGGTGACCTGCCGTTCCATCTCGGAGCGATCTTTAGCTTTACGGACGGCGCGAATTTCCCGCCGATGAATCCATCGTTCTCCGGCGTGAAGTTCGCATATCCTTTTGTCGCAGATCTGCTTACGGCGTTGACGATAAAGCTTGGCGGATCGGTGCGTGCGGCGATGGTCGTTGAGGATATCACTTGGGCATTTTCGCTGCTCGTTCTTCTCGAACGCTTCACGGTTCGCGTGACATTGAGCAAGCTTGCGGGCCGCATCGCTCCATTCCTGCTCTTCTTTAGCGGCGGGCTTGGTTTCATATTCTTCGCCCGGGATCTCTGGCAGCAGCAGAAAGGCTTTTTCGATTTTCTCTCCGCTCTGCCGAGCGATTACACGATCACGAACCTCTTCCGCTGGGGCAATTCGATGGTCGTCCTCTTTATCACGCAACGCAGCCTGCTTCTTGGAATGCCGCTTGCGATCATGGCGATCGACCG
>JADYZI010000242.1 GCA_020853255.1 Acidobacteriota bacterium | reverse complement strand
ATGGGCCCGCAGAGTCTCCGCATTATAAAAATTCAGAGCGGCGACGGCACGACCATTTGCCCGTGCATCATCGAGAATATTTCGGCTAGGAGTTAGCTGCATACCGGATGTCTTATAGTTCCGCTTTACGTACGCAGCGACGCGTACATCAAAAACCTCGCAAGTTCCTCGCGATCGGGCTGGCCGTCCGTTCCGCCTGGCCTTGAGGCCGAGAAGGCACCGCACGCATTCCCTATCTTTAGGCAATTCTTTAGATCCGAGCCTTCAAGAAAGGCGTGCACGAAACCGGCTGCGAAGGAGTCGCCGGCGCCTGTCGAGTCAACTGCATCGATCTTGAACCCTTCGACCCGCTCTGATTCACCGTTCCTAAATCCGATCGCTCCGTTTGCCCCAAGCTTGATCACTACCGTCGGACAAATCTCGTTGAGCTGTCGTCCGGCGTCTTCGATATCATTGTCGCCGGTGAGCAGCCGAGCTTCGTCCTCGTTAAGAAATAGAATGTCGGTATGTCGCGCAACGTAGAGAACGTTCTCGTCGCGCCCAAAGCTTGGGTCCGAATTCGGATCAAAAGATGTCGTAGCCCCCGCAGCATTCGCGGCCGCCAGCAAATGAGGAAAATCCGCTTGCAGAGCTTTCTGGAGATAGTAAGAGGTAAGATGTAGGTGGCGGTGATCCTGAAAGACGTTCGCAGGCACCTGCGCGAGCGAGAGTTCCGCGATCGCACCGAGGAACGTCACCATCGCCCGATCTTCCGCCGTACTCACTACAACGGTCACGCCCGTCTTAGACTGAACATCGATCTCGATCAGATCGGTTGCAACACCGCGTTTTACCAAAGACTCAAGGCAAAAATGACCGAAGTCGTCATTGCCTATGCGACTCACAAAGGTAACCGAGTGTCCAAGACGTGCAATTCCACAGGCGAAGATCGCCGAAGCGCTTCCAAGCGCAATGTTGAAATCGTCCGCAAGAACCTCGCTGCCTAATACCGGTCCCGTGCGTACGCCCGAAGCGATAAGGTCAACATTCAACTCACCGATCACGACAATGTCGTTGGATTTCGCCACAGCTGTCTCCCCGTCTGTGTCTAGATTTTAGTTACATCACTTTCGGCAAATCTGAAAAGCGTAATATATTATAGAGACTTAAAGCGAACAAGCAATTCTCCAGAACCTGTTTTTGATATTGTCTTCGGAGGCCGCCCTAAAGATGGTAAATTTACCGCCTGAACAACTCAGCTTCGAAGATATACTTCGTCTATCGCCAGCCGCGAAGGCAGATCTAGGCCTTGAGTTCACACCATCCGAGATCGCCCAGCAGCCGGAAACCTGGCTCGAAACATTCCGGATCGTAAGTTCAAAGCAGCGTGAGATCCTCGCCTTTCTCGACGCCCATAAGCCGGCGGCGGTCACGCTCGTCGGGGCTGGAACTTCGGATTATATCGGCAGAGCAGTGGCTCCTCTGATCAATAGAATATGGAAGGAGCCCGTCTGCGCTATTCCGAGCACCGATCTTCTTACTGAGATGGACGCAATGATCGAGTCGAGATCAGACGCAGGACGCGAATTGTGGGTGTCGTTCTCACGTTCGGGCGATAGCTTCGAGGGTGTTAAGGTGCTCGATGCAGCGATCGATCGCTATCCGCAGATCGCTCATCTTATTGTTACGTGCAGCAAAGACGGCAAAATGGCAAGGGAGTTTGCGGCCGGCAGGCCCAACGCCTTATGCGTCGTACTTGATGACAAAACGAACGATCGCGGGCTTGCGATGACGAGTTCGTTTACAAATATGATCCTTGCCGGCCAATGCCTTGCTCACATCCAAAACCTAACCGAATTTGAGGGCGTTGTTTCAACGATATCCGCGATCGTGGCAGAGCACCTTGGCGAGGTTGCCGACATCGGAAGCAAGATCGCTGCAAAACGTTTCGAACGAGTCTGTTTCCTCGGCAGCGGCCCTCTCAAGGCCGTCGCAGATGAAAGTGCTCTGAAGGTACTCGAACTCTCGGGCGGATTTCACTCGACGATGGCGGAATCGTTCCTGGGCCTCAGGCATGGCCCGCTTTCGTGGCTCAACAAAAGCTCGCTCCTGGTCGGCTTCCTCTCGAACGACCGGGCCAAACGGAAGATCGAACTCGGCCTATTGGAGGACGTGCGTGCGAAAAATGCGGCAGGTTCAATACTCGCAATCGGCCCCGACTCGCCGGACCTAAGCTCGATTGCCGATACCGCGATCACCCTTCCGCTTTCAACTCTCGCCGACGACTATTTAGCTCTGCCCTATGTAACTTTCGCCCAATGCCTTGGGCTCTACTCATCCCTTACAGTCGGCCTAAAGCCTGACGCTCCAAGCGCCGACGGAAAGATCCAACGCGTCGTCTCAAACATC
This sequence comes from Acidobacteriota bacterium, assembly GCA_020853255.1. Next base: position 7,411 of record JADYZI010000242.1, on the reverse strand, counting down.
ACGATCGCCTAGAAAAATTCCAAGACGGCTTCGAAAACGGGAAGTTCTCCGACGCGATCCCAACTCGGCCATTAGGCAGAACTTTCTGAATGCCAGCATTCAACCGTTGTGATCAGGCGAAAAAAAACAAGGCTTTCGAATTTCTTCGAAAGCCCCGTGTTTATTGGTCGGGACGGCGAGATTTGAACTCACGACCTCTCGCACCCCAAGCGATTTAGGTAGGTTTGTATAATTTGTCAAAAGTGCTCAAAAGCTCTTAGAATCAGCAAGTTACAGCCATCTCGATTCAACACTAATAAGCCATGATCAGGAACGCTGCAACCAACCTGCAACCAAGTCAACTAAACGTATCAGAGTTTCGGTCGCATACAAATCTAGGCAAAAAAAACAAAAATGCCGCCTTGTTTCCCACGCAGAATAATAACATATCCTAGCCGCTGCCATCCGCTATTTTTTTATTGGAGCGATTTACACTGGCGAGGCTTGATAAGACTTTTCCCCGAGCGGCTTCGATAAGGTTCTGTAACGATAATCGGATCCGTTATGAGCGGTAATGCTGTTGCTCTCGTTGATAACGTTTGGGTATTGACCTATTCTGAAATTGGTGTAGTTATGGCTTGTTGTGAAGATGATTGTGCGATAGAGGCTTTGCGGGAGAAGCAGAGTTCGACGTTGAAGATCGTGCTTGGGATAAACGCCGCGATGTTTGCGGCGGGAATCGGTGCGGGCATTTATGCGGGTTCGAGCGCGTTGCTGTCTGATTCGCTGGACAATCTTGGCGATGCGGTGACGTACGGGCTGAGCCTCTACGTTGTGTATAAATCGTCTCAGGCTAAGGCTCAGGTCGCTTTGTTCAAAGGCGGTTTGATCCTGCTGGCGGCGCTCGTTGTGCTCGGACAGGTGATCTACAAGCTGATGGTTCCGACGGTTCCTATTTTTGAAATAATGGGCGTGGTAAGTTTGCTTGCCGTCGTCGGGAATTCGATATGCCTTTATCTGCTTACGCGTCACAAGACAGACGATGTGAATATGAGTTCGGTGTGGGAATGTTCGCGTAACGATATTGCTTCGAATGTCTCGGTCTTTGTCGCTGCCGGTGCGGTTTGGTTCTTTCAATCGGGTTGGCCGGACATCATCATAGCCTTCGCATTGGTTTGCCTTTTCCTGCGTTCCGCATTCCGCGTATTCTCGAACGCAAACCAAGAACTGCGAACGGTTTAGTTGGCCGCCTAACTTCTCGGCCAGTACATAATTATTGCGGCGTCGACCAGAGCTACGCCACACCCGATGATATCAAAACGGCCGGGGACAACTCGGTCCACTTGCCAGCCCCATAAATGAGCCATATTTATCGTGACAACCGGAGGATTTTAGCTGCTCCGCGGGTAACGACAAGGAAAATTAGAGAGCCAATTATAAGGTCGGGATACTTCGACGCCGTGAAGAAGACAAAAATACCTGCCAAGATCACGCCGAAGTTTATCACTACGTCGTTGGACAGAAAGATGTAGCTAGCCTGCATATGGGCTTCCTCGCGGCGGGCTTTGCTGAGGATGTAGATCGAGACTGCGTTGCCGATGAGGGCAAGGCTCGAAATGATTATCATCAGCTTGTATTCGGGGACTTCGCCAAAGCCCAGGAATCGGCGAATAACCTCAACAATACCGAGTGTCGCAAGCCCTAACTGGAAGTAGCCGCTCACCTTAGCAACGGTCTTTTTGCGGGCGATCGTTCCCCCTACCGCAAAAAGCGATAGTCCGAAAACAAGACAGTCCGCCAGCATGTCAAGGCCATCGGCGATAAGTCCCATCGAACCGGCGATCAACCCTGTAATAGTATTCAGGAAGAAAAAGGACAAGTTGATGAGCAGGACGGTTATTAGAACACGGCGCTCATTGCCATGATCTTCGATCTTTACGAACTCCGATTCTTCGGACCCTATCATCTTCGTGTCCATGGCCAAGGAATCAAGCTTTTGAAAGATCGGTTCCGGATCGTCGGTGTGAAATACGTCGAGTTGCCGAGAACCTAGGTCGAATGAAAGCTCCTTGATATCCGGCATGTCCGCAAGAGACATTCTCACTAACTGCTCCTCCGCAGGGCAGTCCATCTTCGCGATCTTGAATGTGGTTTTATTCATTTGCAAAAGCGGTCACTGACCTTTTGTTCCGACTCCAAGCACCAGGTCAGAAAAAAGCCAGTAAGTATAATTGTCGCCGACATTGACGCCGTTTGTTTCAAGCTTCCTAATAAACTCGGGGCCGGAAAAACGATCTTCCGTCGGATGTTTCAAAAAGGTCCGGTATGACCAACGTTCCAAACCCTTCCGTGTGACTTCCTCAAAATAGAACTTTCCGCCCGGTTTTAGCACGCGTGCAACTTCATGCAAAGCATTTGGCCAATCAGGAATGTGATGAATGATCGCAAAATCGAAAACGGCATCATAGGAATTATCCGGTGCATCGATCCTTTCCGCGTCTCCGACGTAAAGTTGCAGCTTTTCGGCAGGAAACTTCGCCACCCGCTTTCTCGCTAGCCCGATCATCTTCGGGTCGAGATCAAAAGCATGAACTTCTCCCGCGCCGAATCGCTCAAGAATGATCTCCGTCCCGACACCACGTCCGCATCCGATCTCTAGTACCTTCTGACCAGTCGTTTTGCCGCCCAGAGCTTTGAACATTCGGGCCTCGTGATGCCGCTGGACAAAAGCGCGCACCGGATTGTTCATCAAGAATTTTTCGATCGAATTCAGTTTCATATTCGATTAATACCAACAAAACTACCGACTGGGCTGCTTCGTTTCGCGGACTCGAACCCGCAAAAAAATTTAGCGATCTCTCTCTTTCGATTCACGTCCATATGGCCTCCATTCAAAACGGTTCGTAGTTCTTCTGAAATACCAGCAAAACCGCTCCGAGCGCGGCGTACCAAATGCTCTTGCCATCTCGAACCCAAATCCATACGAGATAACCTCCCGCGATCTCGCAAGAGCCAGCGGCAACGAAGAACAGAATGGATCTAGCCAATTGCATCACACTTTTAAGCCGCGAAGTTGGCGGCTATGAATGCCTTCGCACCGTCGGGGCCGGAAAGCTCGAGGTGAATCTCGCCGAGTTCACGCGGAATCGTCATCTTGAAATCAAGGAACGGGCAACAACGGCGTTCGAGAACGATAAATTCATTAAGCATCGCGAAAGCACTATCATCTGACGGAAAGCGGAAGGCATAACCGCCCGCCGTCTCGTTCGTCGCAAGCACGGAGGCTTTTATCTTTTGGAGAACGTCGCGCTCCCGCTCGCGAAACTCCGCGTCGTTCAAAGTGCAGACGATTGGTATCTCGTTATTCATTTCGCTGCTACGGTGTCAGCCCTCGGCTCACGCGTTCCGTAAGACCCTTAAATTCCGACACGGGGACAGGACGATTGAGGTCAGGCGGTTCGAGTGACTTCAATATGTCGTTTTGAAGTTTGTCCAAAGCTGCTTGCCCGTCAGCGTTTAGGTGGACGGCTGCATTTCCGGTCATAAATGTCTCTCGCATTGCTTGTAAAAACCCTCGCGCGTCCTGAAACTCGATCAAATTATCTTTACCGGGCGTTCCTGCCTCGACAATTTCGATCTTGTCGCCCTCGGTAGCGGTCGTATATTCGCCATCAGCGGTTTCCAATACAAAACGCGCGGCCCTGGTGCGAAAATCGGGCTTGTCGTACGCAGTCCCGGCAATTGCACGGCAGGCCTGTTCTGTGGTCGTTATGACGGCTTGGTACTTTTTGTCGATCTCAGCCTGGGGAACATCACCTTTTCCGGCAACAGCAACGTATTCCGTCAACGCATTATTTACCGAATCGAAAACGCCGTGCTCGCGCAAAAGTTTTTGAAGATTCAGAGCATCCGGCTCGCTGCCCATTAATAATTCGTGTTGAGGATGGCCCGCGTGCTTGCTTGTGCGTTTTAGATCAAGCGCCGGATTAGGCCCCTCATTCTTCGTGCCGCGGTCGTGTAAGGCTTTCGATGTCCGAACGTGGCCTTCCAAGATCATCAACGCACCGACAGCATTTACCTCATCAGTCAACGGCTCAATTGCTCCGCCAGGCTGAACAACAATTGTTCCCGTGCCGCTCTGTCCTCGCTCATCGACTAATGCGTACTTCCCTTCATTACCAGATGCGATGACGGTAATGCTGCCGGATGCGGGTGCGACGACCTCCCCGACAAACAAACCGTTGCCTTCAAAGACCAAAGGAACGTTTCCATCGTTTTGAATTGTGAACGCCTGTCCACGGGCCAACGTTATCGACGGTGGATCGACTTGTTTATTGGCGAAGCGAAGTGTGGCTGTTGATTTTGTGTTTGAGGAATTTGCGGCTGCTTTGGACTGTGCAACACCAACGACAAGCTCCGTTCCGAATCCAAGAAAAAAACCGAAGGCCAAAGCCGCTGTAGCTCCAACGGCGCCGAGTTGTGGAAATCGAAGCCGGAACAATTCACGAGTGACATAAACGAGTGAACCAACCGCAACGGAAAGAAATAAGAGTTCCAACGAAGGATTCACCCAGATGCCGCCTACGACCGATCCGATTGCCGTCGGACCCCCAGCGATCAATCCGAGCACCAATAAGCGTGCCCAGGAAATGTCGCGTCCCACAAGTGGGCCTGCGATGCCAAAGCCTTCGGTAGCGTTATGCAAAGCAAAACCGACGACAAGTAACGTTCCTAAAGCCGCATTACCACCCGAAAACGATTGTCCAATTGCGAGACCTTCGGCAAAGTTGTGAAGTCCGATGCCGATAGCGATCATCGTCGCCACTTCAAGAGCATCAACCCCGGCAGCCTCAACTCGTTTCTTGCGCCGTTCTTCAAGCCACGCCAAGCCGACCAACCCGAGGGCAAATCCGCCAACAAGGATTATTCCCTGCACGATGGCGGTGTTTAGTAAGCCGCCTTTCGCAGACGTTTCGACCGTTTCCATCGCGTGATAGCCGACCTCAACCACAAGAAACAAAAGGACGCCAGCCGAAGCAAGTGCGAGAATTCCGCGCAAGCGTTCTGAAGCGCCGCGCCAACGAGCAATCGGAAGACCTAGAAAAATCGTTATTCCGGCAATGGCGCCGAGTAATATATTTGTTGAAATCATTAAAATAAACCTCTAAATAAAATCGCTTAATATTTTTTTTAATCCAGTAGTTCTTCAACGTGCCTAAAGCCTTCATCAAGTAAATGTTCGATATGTTCGTCATCAAGCGTGTAATAGGCGATCTTTCCTTCCTTTCGGAACTTCACGAGCTGCATATCGCGAAGGACGCGCAAGCTATGCGAGACGACCGATTGCGAAACACCAAGCAAATTAGAAAGGTCGCAGACACAAAGCTCCTCGCGAGAAAGAGCAAAAGCGATGCGAATGCGGGTTGAATCCCCAAGAGCTTTGAACGTATCCGCGAGTAAACGAAAAGCTGCGTCCGATTTCAGGGCACGAGTGACGTTAGAAACCTTTTCGCTATCGACGAATTGGATCTCGCACAAATCGGATAATGATTGTTTTTTAGCAATAAAAGACGCTGAAGTCATGGGACTATGTTATATGAACAAACGTTCATATAACAATCTTGAGATAAGTTTTTGAATATCATTGTGTTACTGGATTTTGCTTTAAAAGCTCGGCGCGCAGCAGAAAACTGCCTTCGGTGACGATTCTATCGCCGACGTGCAATCCTTCGAGAACCGGATATAATCCCTTGTTTTCTGTTCCAAGTCGCAAACTCCTTACGGTAAAGACGTTAGGCTTGCCCGTTGAGATAAAAACGACCTGCTTATCATTCACATTCTGAACGGCAGCCTCCGGTATTGTTGGGACGCTACGTTCCGCATCTCCCATACTTCCGAAGGCGACATTGACGTACATTCCGATCTTCAACGCCCGAGCCGGATTATCCAATTCGATTCGGACCTGAGCGGTGCGGGTTTCGGGCGCAATGTTCGGGTCGATATACGTAACGTGTCCGCGAAACAGTTGGCCGGGAAATGCATTCGAGGTCACACTCGCACCGCTTCCTTCGCGGAGAAGCCCGAAGTCCTTTTCATAAACCTGAGCGATCACCCAGACGCTGGAGAGGTTTGTTATGCGCATCAGTTCCTTGTTCGCCTCGACGACCTCACCCTCGTTGATACTGCGTTTTGTGACTGTTCCAGAAACGGGAGCAGTTAATGCGATCTCAGACGTGATCTGCGAAGGGGCTCGGAGCGAGTTTACCTTTTGCGAGGAAAGACCAAATAGCAGAAGCCTTTGCCTTGCCGTAGCAAGATCGGATTCGGCGGTCTGCCTTTTGACTGCGGCCTGCTCGAACTCGCTTCGGCTGACCGGATTGATCTCGGCTACCTGAACTGCACGTGCGTATCGATTCTTTGCAGCAGCCACGTTGGCTTCCGCCGTTCTTAACCGGGTCGTCGCCATCTCGAATTCTTCACGGCTGGCCGCGCCGATTTCAAGCAGTTTCGTGGTTCGTGCGTGGTGTTTGTGATGCTCTTCGAGTTCGGCCTCCGCTGTGGTTAATGCAGCCAGAGCTTGATCCAGTTCTGTGTTACTAACCGGGCTGATTCTGACCAGTTTCGCGGTCCGGTCGTAGTTCTGGCGTGCAGTTTGGGCTTCCGTTTGCAACGCGAGATACCGCGATTGAGCGGCGGCGAGTTCATTACTGAATATAACTGCGACAGCCTGGCCTCGATCGACGCTGCGCCCAAGCTCCGTGCTAACTTTTCGAACCACGCCTCCAAGGAGTGAGATAACGGGGGTTTCTTTGTAGGCGTTAGGCTGGACGACTCCAGTAGCTGATAGCGACATCGCCTCGCCCGAAAGCGTCTCGCCAACAGTCTCGATTTTCAAGCCAATCTTTTCCAACTGTTCTTCCGGGATTGTTATTGTCTCTTCGCTTGCGGTCTGCGAGGGTTCTGTGCTGGTATTGTCACCAAATGAAACACTTCGCGGCGGCGGGACGGCCTTTCCACCTTCACGAGTGCTCAAATACCAGAATCCCAGCGCACCGAGGAGAACAATTCCCACAGCCCCGGAAGCTATGTATAGAGGTTTCCGGTTTGGAGTCGATGCAGATTCTTCGTCCGGTTCGACACCGTGGACAAGATCTTCGTTAATTTCTTCTCTCATTTCTTTGTAAGTTGAGGCGCATTGACAGCCTTTAGTATCTCAACATTCGCGATGTAGGTTTCGAGTTCCCTATCAACTAATTCATTTTCCACATCCAGAAACCTGCGCTGCTCGGCAATGTAATCGAGCAAGGTTCTCGACCCCAGCTCGTACGTTTGCCAAATGACCTGTAGGTTCGCATTCGCCTGGTCCCGAACACCATTTTGAAATATCGATAGCGAACGGGCCGCACGGTTGTATCTCGCAAATGTAGACGCT
>JADYZI010000241.1 GCA_020853255.1 Acidobacteriota bacterium | reverse complement strand
TCAAAGGCTTTCCGTTGATCTCTAGAAATTGTTTTGGAACTTCAGATTTGAACCGCTGTCCGCTGCCGGCGGCGACGATAATGGCTGTGTTCATTTCCGATCGGTTGGGCGATCACCGAGAGAGCGGGTGATCATCTGTCGACCTCTTCGATGATCGTCGTCTGCCGCAGCTCGCGGGTGGCCTTTCGAAACCCGAGCGAACGCGAATCATGCACGCTCATGTTGTTTTCAGACTGCTCATCCCGCGATTCTTCCCACAGCCGCCCAAATATCATCTTGCCCGCGGTGGTCTGCAGCACGCTCGTCACGGCAATGTCGGCGGTCTTGCCGATCAGCCGCCGCGCGTTGTCGACGACAACCATCGTGCCGTCGTCCAGATAAGCAACGCCCTGATTATATTCCTTCCCTTCTTTGAGTACGAACACACGCATCGCCTCACCGGGCAAAACAACAGGCTTCAATGCATTTGCCAACTCGTTGATGTTGAGCACCGAAACGCCGCGCAACTGCGAAACCTTGTTCAGATTAAAGTCGTTCGTAACGATCACAGCATCAAGCTGTTTCCCGAGTTCGATCAGTTTCAGATCGACCTCCTTCACCGCCGGAAAATCCTGCTCCAATATCTGAATATCCAACTTGCTGTTGTTCCGAAGCCGCTGCAGCATATCCAGGCCGCGGCGGCCGCGTTGCCGCTTTGATGAGTCGGCTGAATCCGCAACCTGTTGGAGTTCGGCAAGGATGAAGTTCGGAATAATAAGTGTGCCGGTAAGAAAGCCGGTCTCGGAAACATCCGCGATCCGGCCGTCGATGATGACAGATGTATCGAGGATCTTGTAATCGTGCTTAACGTGCTTATCACTAAAGATACCGCCAAGCGCCGAGAGGTCAAGAAACTCGCCCTTTGCGGCCCCGACCATCAGGCCGACATAACCCATAAAAAAGGCGAGCGAGATGGTCAAAAATGTTTGCATCTCCGCCGAAACCGCCGCTTCTTTTTGGATAGAGATAAGAACACCGATCAGGAATGCTCCGGCGATGCCGAGAATTGATCCAACGGCCGCGCCGATCAGCGTCTTTAGTGAAGACCGCCTGACACGCACTTCAAAACCGATTATAAGCAGCCCGACGATCAGGCCGAGAAAGGCCGAAAGCATGTGCCGGACGTTCTGGTCATCAACATCGGCCAGCCCAAGCCGATGGGTCTTCTCGAACGGGTTCAGCAAGTAGCCCATCAGGACCAGAAGCCCGACAAAACCAACCCTGATTGTCAGTACATCCCACTTCATCTCTGTACAAATTCTACCACGAAACCGAAAGAACTAAGAGGATGTCTGAAAACTTTGCTCGACTCCACAATAGAGGCAATTTGAACGCCTATCAGGCGAATCGAGCGGATCAAGGCGGATAGATCCGAAAAGATCCGCTCATTTCCGGTTGATCCGCGTTCAAAATGCCTTGTTCCTACGGCAGGTCAATCAAACGATGAATTCCCGGTAGACTCCACAATGTGGTACGGTTTCTTCTAAATGGCAAAGCATCCAACAACCGTTTTCGTCTGCCAGAGCTGCGGTCACCAGGCCAGAAAGTTTTTTGGTGTGTGCCCGGACTGCGGGGCACCGGGGACAGCGGTTGAAGAACAATTTCGCCCCACACCGCAAGCTGGCGGAATACTCGGCGGTTTTGCCGGCCTGGCGAGCAGGAACGAGGCAGTGGCGTTTCCGGATATCGAGTCACAGGATGATGCCCGCACTTCGTCAGGCATTGAGGAGCTCGATCGTGTACTTGGCGGTGGTATCGTCGCGGGCTCGCTCGTGCTGATCGGCGGTTCGCCGGGCATTGGCAAATCCACAATCGTCATCCAAATGGCTGACAGCCTAAGCCAAAGCGGGATGCGCGTTCTTTATGTTTCAGGCGAAGAATCGGAGCGCCAGATAAAGATGCGTGGCGAACGGCTCGGCCTATCCGCCGAAAAACTGCTTTTGCTTCCCGAAACTAATTTGCAATCGATCCTGGCGGTTATCGAAAAGGTGCGGCCCGATCTTGTGATCGTCGATTCAATTCAAACAGTTTTCAGCGAACGAATTGAATCGGCACCGGGCAGCGTCTCGCAAGTCCGCGACGTTGCCGGCCAGTTGATGGTGTTCGCAAAACAAACGGCCACGCCGGTATTCCTGACCGGCCATGTGACCAAAGAAGGCTCGATCGCCGGCCCGAAAACGCTTGAACATATCGTCGATACGGTCCTTTATTTTGAAGGCGACCGCCATCACAACCACCGCATCATCCGGGCTACAAAGAACCGGTTCGGTGCGGCGAATGAGATCGGCGTTTTCGAGATGACCAACTCCGGCCTTGTCCCGGTCGGGAATCCGTCTGAGCTTTTTTTGCAGGAAAGGCCCGAGGGCGCAAGCGGTTCCGTCGTTACGGTTTGCATGGAGGGCACGCGTCCAATGCTGGTCGAGGTCCAGGCGCTTGTTTCCGGTGTCAAGTCGGCATCCGGCCGGCGAATGGCACAGGGCTTTGATTACAACAGGACCTCACTGCTGATCGCTGTTCTGGAAAAACGCCTTGGCTTCCAGCTTGCGGGTGATGATGTTTTCGTCAATGTCGCGGGCGGCCTTGAAATCGACGAACCGGCCGCCGACCTCGGCGTGATCGCGGCGATAGCGTCCAGTTTCCGCAACCTGCAGATCGATCCCGCGATCGCCGTATT
>JADYZI010000240.1 GCA_020853255.1 Acidobacteriota bacterium | reverse complement strand
TCGATGACCTTTGTCAGATCCGTTTTTGCAAGGTCGTATCGTTTTGTATCGAAATAGATGGCGCCGCGCATCAAATACGCTCCCGTATATTTTGGGTTCATCTTTATCGCCTGTGTCAGGTCGGCTAGCGCAAGGTCGTTCTGTTTCTTTTTGTTGTACGAAATTCCGCGGTCGAGATATGCCTTTACATAATTCGGATCGACTTTCAATGCCTGGGTCAGATCGGCGATGGCGAGATCGGGCTGGTTCATCGAATTGTAAATCACGCCGCGATTTCCCCAGGCTTCGACATAATTCTGATCGAGCTTGAGTGCGGTGTTGACATCAGCCAGCGCTAGGTCATGTTTCTTCTGCTTGTAATAGACCGAACCTCTATTCACAAATGCTTTCATGTAACTTGGATCGAGTCTTATCGCCTCGTTATAGTCCGCCAACGCTGATTCCAACGCGCCCTTGTCCGAATAGGCTATTCCCCGGTTATATCTGAACTGAGCGTCTGCCGGTGCAAGCCCGATGCCTTTTGAATAGTCGGCTATGGCAAGATCATGGTTCCCTTTTTTGTTATAGGAAAGTCCGCGCTGGAAATATGCGTCAAGATGGCTTGGATTTAGACGAAGGACTTGCGAATAATCGTTTATCGCCGCGTCGATGTTGCCGGAATAATAATAGGCCTGGCCGCGGTTGAACCAACCGGCCTGGGCCGCCGGGGCAAGGCGGATCGCTTCATTGAAACTCGCGATCGCGCTTGAATATTGCTTGTTCGAGTAAAGCTGATTTCCGCGTCCGAGGTGTTCCTGTGCCGTCTGGGCCAACGCTGCTGCAGCAAGGGCCGCGATGAGGATAAAAGTGTTGAGGATATTTTTCATAAGGGTAAATTGAATTTTTCGATACAGTTTTATCGTTCGAAACTGTTCCGAAATTAGCTAAGTGTTTTGGGTTGTTTATTTACATAAAGGGCTGAAGGCGATTAAATATCGCTTCGCGGGATTGCAGCCCGACAATTCGATCCACCTCGCGGCCGTCTTTGAGGATCAAAAGCGTGGGAATGCTTTGAACGCCGAATCTGGCGGCGGTTTGCTGATTTGCATCAACATCGAGCTTGCCGACGAGAACTTTGCCGTTTAGTTCCGCCGCCAACGCCTCAATGACAGGTGCGATCATTCGGCAAGGCCCGCACCAGGCGGCCCAAAGATCGAGCAGGACCGGAAGCGGCGACGCGCCGAGCGTCTGTGCGAAATTTGCGTCCGTCACCGTAATAGGTCCGGCCGGTGCGGAAGGCAGCGCCTCGCCGCATCGCCCGCAGACAGGCTGACGCTCGCGGGCCGCTTTCGCGTCCACCCGATTCTTCGCCCCGCAATTCGGGCATGCAATGACCATGGAAGCAGCCGCCGCCATCAATGATAGATTAGATCAAGATGAGTCGAATTGGAAAGTATTTTCCGTGCCGAAATTCTGTAGGAGCGGCATATTGTTGACACAATTGGCCTTATTGCCCCCCTAACGGGGCTGGCTCTTCTTTTTTTGGGATTCGTTTCTATAAACATTTTGCTCCAACGGAGCATAAGAAGCCCCCATTACTGACGTTTCCGACATCCTCATTCTTAAAATGCTTCTACAGCAAGTCGATCGTTCAAGAGCTTCCAAACCTTTTCGACATGCCGTTCCTCAACGCGGATGCTGCCGACGGATAGCCTCAGCGTGAATTTTCCATTGAGCTTTGTATGTGAAAGATATGCCTTGCCCGAGGCGTTTATAGCGTTCATTATACGTTCGTTCAACGCATCAACGTCCGAAACGCCGGCTGGATTCGCGCGGAAGCAGACAAGGGCGAACGGGATGGGAGCCAATAGTTCAAAGTTGTCAGAAGATTCGACCCATGAAGCGAAAAGCTGAGCAAGGCGGCAATGTTCGCGGATCCGGGCGATCAGGCCTTCGCGGCCGAAATAGCGGATAACGAACCACAATTTTAATGCGCGAAACCGCCGGCCGAGCTGAATGCCGTAATCCATTCCATTCTTTACGGCCGAGGCGTCGCTTGTTTTAAGGTATTCAGGGACGAGCGAGAACGCGGCCTTCAGTTCGTTTAGGTCGCGGCAATAGAGCACCGAAAGGTCGAACGGCGTAAAAAGCCATTTATGCGGATTGGTGACGATCGAATCGGCCCGATCCCAACCGTTGAAAAGATGCTGCAATTCGGGAATGATCGCGGCGGACCCGGCGTAAGCGGCATCTACGTGGAGCCAAAGTCCGTATTTTTCGCAGATATCAGCGACCGCCTCGACCGGATCGACGCTGGAACTCGAGGTCGTACCGATGGTCGGAATAACGCAGATCGGCAGATATCCGGCTTTGATATCTTCTTCTATCGCTTCGGCAAGCCGCCCGGCGATCATCTCAAACCGCTCATTGCACTCGATTTTCCGTAGCGACCGTGTTCCCATCCCAAGGGTAATGACCGCTTTGTCGATCGACGAATGGACATGCTCGGAACAATAGACCCGAAGCAGCGGCAGGTCGCCGCGGCCGCTCATTCCTTTTTCGCGTATGTCGAGGTTCGCTCTTTCGCGGGCGGCGGCGATGGCGTGCATTGTCGAGACCGACGCCGTGTCGTAGATAATTCCTTCGAAAGCGTCGGGCAAGCCCAACATTTGCCGAAGCCAGTCGAGCGTAACGTCCTCAAGTTCCGTCGATGCCGGCGATGTCCGCCAAAGCATCGCCTTCATATCAAACGCCGCCGCAAACATTTCGCCAAAAACACCGACGGATGATGTCGATGTCGAGAAAAGTCCGTGAAAATTCGGGTGATTCCAGTTTGTAACGGCCGGCATTATCAGGCGGTTAACGTCGTTCAAGACATCCGCAAAATCTTCACCTTGTTCGGGCGCCGATGCGAGCAAACTCGCGGCCAACGAACCCGGTTCGATCTGCGAAAGTACCGGTAATTGCTCGATATTCTCAAAATATTCGGCAATCTGATCGACTACCGCATAACCATAGCGGCGGAAATCTTCAGTCGGCATGTCGCCTAAGGGTTGTTCGGCCATAGATCGCGCGAAAATAGGGAAATCGGACAAATGTTAAATAAAAACTCGACAGTTGGTTCAATCTAAGTATAATAGCAACTACAAATTTCTCACCAACGCTTCAAAGTCAAAGTTCTTGCGCTCCTCCTGATTGGCGTTGGTAATTCAAGAATAGT
>JADYZI010000239.1 GCA_020853255.1 Acidobacteriota bacterium | reverse complement strand
TGGAGCGACTTGTTTGATAAGAAAGGACAATTTCGCAATATCACAAAGTTGGTTTCTTACAAGGGCAAGCTCCGCGAAGAGCGTTTGGCCGTGATTACCGAACGTATGAAGAAGGCGTTTCTCGAACTTTGGCGTTTCCTGGAGAATTCTAAGAATGTAACGCCGACTCATGCAGCCCATCTCGACAATATGGTTTTTCCACACACAACTTTTAAGAAGTCATGGGATACTGTGCGAACGGCCGCCGGCTACCCCGATCTTCGACTACGCGACCTCCGCCGTGACTGGGTAACTCGCCTAGGCCGCCTAGGCTACTCCGACAAACTCGCCCAACGAGGCGCCGGCCACAAGAAAATGCAAACAAGCTTCGAATACACCGAATTCGACGAGGCCGCCGCTTTGCAGGCAAAGTCCCTTCTCGACTTGGATAATCGCTGAGGACGGGCAGGCCGTAGAAATGTCAAATCTTCTCTACTGATTTTGCTGTTATTAACTCGAATGCTTTCTCTGAATCATATTGTTCAGTTGGTCGGAGCAAACCATTCGCGCCGGGTTAGTATGGCGGTCCCGGTTAAGTGTGGCCTCTTAAAACACGCCTACCCACACCTGAAATTTCTCTCAAGCAACCGGTTCCGGATGCGAGCCTCCGAGGGCGTCGTACGCGCGACGCTTGGTCAGTCTCTCACCTCTTCCAAAGCTTCAAAGATATACATATCGGGGACCGCGCGCCAATATGTAGCGTTGAACCGTTCGATGTATAGGTTCTGCGTCGGAGGCCCGGTTTGATAAACTCAAGATCGACGCCGTCGTGCCTCGCCAATTTCGGCAGATGCCAGCGACTAAACTCGGGTCCGTTGTCTAGCCTTCGCTGCCCCCGCGCCATTCGTGCGAATCATAAATTCTCAAAGTAGTTCAGAATGGCTTAAAATTAATACTTTCCACAACAACTGAAAACGTTTGCATCTGTCTGAATTGGCAAACTGCAACCATCTTGTCCAAGTTACCTAAAAACAAGTCAGCCATTCGGCATCGAAAAATCACCGTTATGTGCCGCCATCGTTGAATAAAATATCATCCGCCTATCAATATCTACCCCTACCTAACGAGATTGTCTCGGACTTTTACTAACCGTTATCCCAGCTTCGTCGTCTATTTCTAATTACCAGACTTAAGAAATGGGATGTCATTGATGTCAATGACAATTGGTCCTTCGATAAGGTGTGGTTCAAGGCCTTTCTTTGAAATGATGGCTGGCGTATCCTGATGCGCATCCGCGTCCACGTATTCCGGATTGAACTCCCAGTCGGTGCGTTTAGGGGATTCGTCAATTCCTATTGGGAAGATGGTCAGTCTGTCGTGCTCGATCTTGAGCCTGATAAAGTGTCGATAGCTATCGAGTCGCATTGCGCCGAATGCGCCGTTTGAATGGTCTCCCCACTTCCAAGAAACAATTGTCAAATAAATTCCCCACACGATTCCGCCGACAGATCCCAACGCAAGCATTCCCATCGTCAAACCGAAGAAGTAAAGGATCTCGCCAACAGCATAGACGGCTTGAAATCCGAAATACGAAATCGTAGTTGAGACAAGTGCAGTGCCAAACAAGAGAACGACGATATGAACCAGACCATGAAGAGTGCCAATTACAATTTTTCTATTCCGTACACCTATTTCGGCCGAATAGATGAGACCAAGAATCAGCACGGCTGCAATTAATACGAATACCGGCGTAGACGACAGAATACCAAGTTGATTCCAGAATTGACTGAGAAACGAAGCATTGTTGCCGGCGGACCAATAGCCGCTCCAACTCAACATTAGCAATGCACAAATCCAATAAAGCAACGCAAGCACGAAGCAAAAATCCCAATTCTTCAACGGAAACCCTATGTTCCCGAGCGCCAATTGCTTACTTGCTTTTTGAGGCGGATAAAATGCTTTCTTGGTTTTTGAATCAATCGTCTCCGTTCCGATCTCTAAGGTATCCTCATTACGATCAACTCCCGGCCACTTTGTACTTATCGTATCCTTCAGATGATGGGTCGGATGAAGAAATGCCCCTCCACCGCCTGCAGTGATGAAATTTGTTGCGCTCTCTTTGGCGACGTATCGGCTGTAGTGATGGAGATCGCCTGAAATTACCAATGGGATCTTTGCCTTGCTACATTCGTTACGGATTATACTAGCAATATAGTGAAGGGCACGATAATACTCTTCCTGACCTTTCTTGTCGCCCGCCATGTCGGATTTCAACCAGGTCGGGACGGATGCGCACAAAATCACTTTGGCTTCTGGCCCCATTTTCTGGGCTACTGCAACGAAATAGTCTGCCTGAGGTTTATCAATATCCTCACCTAACTGAGAATCGAAACCCCAGACCCACCAGTTCTTTCCCAAATGAACTGCAAAATAACTGCGCTTCTGCGAAGCGATCCAGCTACCGATTGGCGTGTCACGCCCGTTGCAAAAATGAGCTAGAAAGAGATTCAATCCGTCATACCAATCATGATTACCCGGTATGAGAAATACTTTGGGGTGACACGCATCTTTCTTGCTTGTCCGCGGAAAAGCGGCCCTGTAGGGACGCAGCATTCGTTTCTTATACTCGTCGCGACTTGCGTCCGGGTAAACCTGATCGCCGCCCATAACAAGGCAGTCAGCACGTGGCAGCTTGTGAGCGCCAATTTTCATTTCTTTCTGACCAATCATGTAGGCGATTGAGTATGTAGAATCGAAGCCGTCGCCGAGATCAGCAACATAATCCACCCAGATCTCAGACCCGTCCTTGTCTCCACAGATCCCCTTTTCGCCTCCACAGTATTTTTCTATAAGAGTTTCATGATCGATCGGCGAGTCAAGCGCGGCCTGAACTAACCGCCGGTCAGCATATTGTCCGAATAGGGTCGAATCCAGAACCTTCTTAGCAGTTTGTATTAGAACCATTGGGCTGAACCAATGTACCATCCCACGGTATTCGTTCCAATCATTCAGATCTTGGGGGAAGTTCTTCTTCATAGCTGATCTCTTGGGCAGGGAGTGAATTACCCCGCAGCGACTATCACAGATTCCTGGTAGCTCCCGTCGGCAGTCCGCTCATACGAGGGCAACCATCTTGCAATCACCGTATCGACTCAATGTATGAGAGCTAACCGTAGATTTCGCGAGGAACCGCCGTCACAGATAGCATACAATATCACGCTTGAATGTGTAGACAATGGAGCTAGATGGCGACCAGCTCGGCGAGCTTGGCTGCTACGTCTGCCATCGCCTCTTCTCTTGTGCTGAGGCCACTTCGAGAGGCCAGTAGTGGGCTAATTTCACGGAGAGCTTCGTAGGTCGTTTCGTGCACGACGGGGACGAGCCGCTCACGCGCGAGGAGTGCCGAAAGTTCTTTGTCGGCGATGCCCTCGTCAGGGAGGCGGCGCAGCAGCGCCGGAGTCACCAGCACTATCCCAACTCGCGAGTTCGCCAAGCCTTTGTCGATGGCGCGCATCAACGGCACGCCTAGGCCAACGTCCTTCTCGCTGAACCAGACTGAAACGCCACGTGACTCAAGCATATCGTGTAGCTCTTTGGCGGCCCCCTGCCGGTCGTCCCAGGCGTGGCAGAGAAAGACATCACGAAGGTCAGGCATCTTCGCTAGGTTTTCGACGCTGTCACGGACCGGTGTAAGTGCCCGCACTTCTTCTGGCGTGTACCACAGGGTCGAACCGGCTCGCGACCAGCTCGGCCTTGCGGTGCGGCTGGACCCGCCGCTACTACGGCCGCCCCAACTGCTCTGTGATTGAGAGTAGGGCGGATACGAGTACGAACTGTAGCCGCCGCCGTAGCCGTAGCTTCTGGAACGGCCACCGCATGCTGGGCACGCCGCCGCCCCACTCGACGTGCGATGGCCATATACTGGTGCTGTGCATCTAGCCATAATATATACTTCCTCTCGTCACGATTACCGTCGGTTCATAAACTGCTTCCATGTCTCGTTAAGATTAGGTTCCATGTATTTCCACAGCAAAGTCGGTAGAGGCGGCGCAGATGCCCTCGCGAGATGATATTCATTAAATGCCTTTATCGCTTGGCTCTCACTGTCCGCACCGCTCGAATTAAGCAAATCGGTTGCTCTCGTCTCGGATTTCCTGCACCGCGTCGCAAAGGTGCGATAGTTGATCGTGAGCGGAATCAATCCGAGCGACACGATCAGCAGCAACACTGAGATAGCGACACGGCTAACGCTGGCTAACGGTTCTGTTGACGAAACAATTAAATAACTAACGACCAACATCACTATCGAGCCGGACACAAGCCCGATCGTGAGAGCCAAGCAGTAATTAGCCATCGATCCGGCCAAATGTTTGCTCCACCACGCCGACTCCTGCAAATTTTGCATTGCCCGCTTCCGCCCGGCAGGTTCGGTCGAGCCGAAATAGTCTTCGGCCTGAATTGCCTTATGAAGCCGCTTACGAGCACGATCAGGTAGAGTCGCGACGGCATCGGCCAGCTCAATATCTGAAATGGGCCATTCAAACGAGTTTTGAAAATCCAGCTTCCTGTGAAGACTTTCCGCTGTCGACCTCAAGATACCGGAGCGAATACCGGACACCTCACCACAAAAAAGGAGAACCGCAACGACACCGGCCAGCCAAATAGCTACTTGAGGCAAGAACACTGCAAGCAAACCAAGTACGAACGCAACGAACTTGAGCGCGAGGTTTGCCCACCACCATCCTTTCGCCCAGTTGAAATAACAGCTACAAAGTTGCCTAACGGTCGGTGGACTGTCTGTGCACTCGGTCATACAGAAAACTCGGCGCCGAATATCTCGGCCCACTTTTTGATCGAAGCGCCCTGATCGCCTTCAGTTTCAAGCCTACGAGCTTCGTGCGACTTCGCTGCATCCTGTTTCGCCCGATCCGAAATCTTCTGCCGATCTTCCCAAGATAGATTGTTCAAATTGCCTTTGATGCGTTGGGGATCTTCCACCGAAGCATGGATCGCGTATACAAGATGGTCGAGGATGCCCGGAATTTCGAGATCGATATAAGAACTCGCCGTTCCCGCATGCCTCGCGTAGTAGTCAAGAATGATGACTTCGAGAAGGTAGGAGGACATCGACGGCATGGTCGGTCTGCGGTTCCAGTATTTTATGATCCGAATAACGTTCAAGACATTGCCGTCGTGCGCCTGATTTATCTCCGTAACCCTTGCCCTGTCGATCCGCGGATCGGTCTTCATCCAATGCCCAGTGCCATCGGGAATGAGGTAGTACGAACGACCATCGCTCTCCACGGTGGTCATGAAACAGGGCACGATATCGAAACACCAATCATAGGACGTCAGGGAAAGCACCGCGGCCACGCCGTTCCGTTTCAAATCAGCTTTCGAATACTGCGGCACGCCAGCGAGCTTTTGAATAAATTTGTTTATGACCTTGGTTGAGTTCAAATATTTTGTGTCGTCGTGACAGAGATTGTGAAGATTGCTGTCCTCGTGAATCGTGATCCGATACGGCGTCGAGAACGGATCATAGGTTGACCCCTGGGCGCTCAGGCACACCATAAGATCGATATCGTCCAACGGCCTCTTTTTTGTACGTCGCGCGAACGACCCATACGCAATATCGTGCTCGGAGTAGGACTTGGGAAAAGTTGCGTCGCTCTGAAAACCGGCAATTTGCCCGAATAACCAGTCGCGGCTGGAACGAGCCACGCCGACCTTGTCGCTGTCAAGATTGACAGTATCGCTGAGAAAATCGCGGAATGCTTGGTTAACGTCTCGCGCTCTTTGTGCTTGCATGTTTTTAGTAACCTCTCATCTTAAAACGGGTCGGGTAATCGTTTGATAAACTTGCCTTGGATCGCGAAACCTTCAGTGAAGATCATAGGCTTATGGTCCGGGTTGTCTGACTCGGGTGTTAGCACAACAAACTCTCCGTCACGGCGAAAGCGTTTGACCGTCGCCGCGCCGTTCACGACGGCGACGACGATGTCCCTGTTCTCGGCGGTAGCGTGTTGGCGGAAAAGCATCAAACTACCGGGCAAGATATCGGCGTTGCTCATCGAGTCACCTCTTGCTTCAAGAATGAAGTAATTGCTGCCTGGTTTCGCGAACTCTGTCGAGACTTTCACGGATCCACGCGGATCTTCGATTGCCTCTTCCAAAGGACCGCACGGAACCTCAGCGAGGATTCGCACGTCAACAGTGCGTTCGTTTATCACTGGGCTCGCTTTGTCGACGACATCCATCACCCGTTCCTGATAAGTTATCTTACCTGTATCGACGAGCCGTTTCAAAAGTAGCTGTACAGATCGCATAGAGCTGTATCCCATTTCGATGGCGATTTCTCTAAATGAGGGCTGTTTTTCATACCTTCGAAGATAATCGGCGATAAATAGAAAGGCTTTGTAGTCGTCTTTTGGCTTACGTCCCATGCAATTAAATATCGGTTGTGGCGATACTTTTGTCAATACTTATAGTAATATAAGTATCACCTTCAAAGGAGGGAGGAAAAGCAATGAAAAAAGGAACTAGCAGAATTGCAGCTCGTGCTGCGGCTAAAGTCTTGAGGACATCGACGAGTCCAACGGTTAAAAAGGCTGCGGGGAGTGCGTTAACTCAGAGCAAAGCTCCAAGGGAGCGGACCTCTGCATCCGCGGCAAAGGCTGCGTCCAAGGTGTTGCGAGATGGCCGCACTAGTAAAGCCGCAAAGACAGCCGCGGCAAGTACGTTAGCGCAGCTACAAAAATGAATACGCGCCGCTTGAGCCTTCCCACGCAGCCGTGAAATGAGAGAGGGAGCGCAATTACCGCGCGCAGGTTAAGTAAACATTCGGCGGCAGAAGCGTGGCGAATTGCCCCAGGGCCTATGTATATCGAAGAAATAAGCAATGAATGGCAACATGTGTGATGAAACATGCGATTGCCATTCCTACAACAGCGGTTACATCGCGGAATTGATGCCGACTCTTCAACAGGGCTTGTGGCATCGTACGAGCAAAGCAGGTTTCGCTGGCATCTGGGAATCCGGTTTTATTGAGCCTAGCACAGGAAAACACAAGTATACATATTCAAAAACGCCATTCTTTTATGGAGGCCGAAATGGATATGTCTGTCTGTTCGATTTGGAAACGACTGAGGAAAATGACTACCGATGTAATTGGACAAATTGGGGGAGCTTCTTTTGCGATCAAAGTCCTTTTACGGTCTGTCTCAGACTGGACCGAAAACAGTTGCCGTTGCTAATACCACGTTCCTCTGCTGCTGACAATGATTACGGGTATTTTGGCTGGGTCGAGTGCTGGTATCCAAAACCGATAAGTATTGAAGCTGTTGATCGTGTCCTTGTAACCCAACTCAATCCCGAAGGCACATCCATAATTATTAGAGGTGATTTTTTGATTGGCCAAGACGAGGGCAAAATTGCTTGTGAAAATAACTCTTGCATTTGAAACAGCCGTTTTCGATCGACTTCACTTGCCCGGCGGACAAGTGATTCCCGCTGGAAAATCGTTCGAGATGTTCCTTCCTAGTGATGGCGGGATCGAAAACGATGTCACCGAAATAGATGAAGAGTCGCTTCTGAAGTTTTTCATGTCGTCGCCAGGATCCCAACTGCTATTCAAACGGCTCGACCTTCCGCCAAATTCGCGTATTGCTTTTTCAGTTCGAGAACCTATACAAAGGAACATCAATCATCCAGACTTCGATCTGGTGATTTGCAACCCACGTTCGCCCCACCTCACCACTGCGATCCAATGCAAACGAGTTAAAGTAACCGCGATAAACGACGACAAAGACAAGGTCAACAAGTTGGAGGGTGTAGGGCAGGTCGTCAAACAAGCTCGGATCCAACGTGAGGAATATGGATTTCACCAAAACTATATTGCTCTCTTCATTCAAACTTTTGGAAGAAATCGTGAGAAGCAAAACGTCCTGTTTCGGGGACCAAGGGACGAAACATTTCAGGAGATTTATGACTTCCCTCAACGCGACAGTGTTCACGAAGACGTCGGAATAATCTTTATCAAGATCACACAGCCAACTGGAACCGACTTTAGAGAGAAAGGAAGTATCGGTATCTGTGTGGATAAGGCAGCAGGCAAGCTAACCCAATCCGCTTCCCTGACGGAACGGATAACTGAGTTTATGAGAAGCGAACCCTAGTTCTGAGAAATCAGCCAGCACAATTAACGGCAGTTTCATCTAAAATCTTATGTCGTCGAAACTCTTCGAATTTGTTTCAGAAAGTGTTTTATTTGATGGCGGGCAGATCGAGCGTCAGTATAGAAGCCTTTCCGAACGCGAACTAGAACACGAGCTCGAGGCGTACCGCACGCTTCAATTAGCCAACTCGCCTCCAGTCGAGAAATGTGTTCGAGACAATTCTTCCACTCTCAAACTTTTTACAGGTTCGACAGATCCTGTCTATGGTCTCCTCAAACAATCCGCCCTTTATTTGGATCAGGTGGTAATAGCTGATCCGGTGTTTCCCTTCACGCATCAATGGAGCGAGCACGCCAAGACGATGAACGAATTCATCGGACTTAAAAGTGACGGTTCGCTAAACCGGCTCAAACTTGCTCGGTCCGCCCAATATTTGATCGATCTAAGACCGATGTTACAAGCTGGTTTTGTAATCATGCTGCCCATAACGGTCCTTTTTGAGCCGCCAAAAGAAATTCCTTACCGCGCGTCACTAACCGGCTTCTCGGATGTTTTGCCCGAACCACTTCTGGATTTTTATCGTGGACGGGCAATCGTGGAAGCCGTTAAGAAAACGGATCAAGGAATGATAATCGATGGATCCAATGAGATCGGAAGAGCCATCCACATTCGTTTTCAAGATCACCTAGGTGAAGACGCGCGCGGATATCTCTTAATGGAACAAATTGTTAAATCAGTTGATCAGAAAACGACACAGATCGAAACTGTCCAATACATGCCTGAGTCATCGCCCGACAAGGCAAGATACGACGCTTGGGTCTATCAATCGATAAATCAAACAGCTGAACATTCATACAAGCGATTGCTTTTGGAGAACAAGCTTGCGGCGGGTTTCGGTGCCAGCTATCTTTGTACGACCCCGTTTACTTTTGAATTGTTGGAGCAGTTTTTTCCGGACGAACACACAATTGCGGAAAACACCGTTAATTCCCTTCTCAGGTTCGATCTACCATTAATGGAACAGATCGACGTCAGCACCTTGATGCGAATCAGGAATGAGGATGGCGAGGCCTTTCAAAATTTTCGAAATGAACTCGATCGACTTTTTCGTGAACTGAGACTAGTCGCTGACCCGAAGGAACTGAAGATTAAAACCGAGAACGCCTGGCACGAACTTTCAAACGTCCAAGTTGCCAATATTAACCAGAAAGTGAAACACTTGGAGTCGCAGTTAAAGCTCAGCATAGTCATCGGTGCGGCCGCTCTTTTCGGCGCGATTCAGACCGGTGGGTTTAGCTTGATAGCCGCGGGGATCGCTGCGGCACATGGCTACAGGTCCTACAAAGAGTATCAGTTTCAACAGCGACAGAACCCGTCGTTCTTTTTATGGAAGGCACGTCGAAAATAACCCGATCCGCTACACGAGATTCATGCGATTTTTCTCCAAACTTTTCGGCTTGGACATGCAACCGGAACCTCCACAAACGTTCATCACTCGTGACGGTTTGTTGAGGCCATCTGATAAGGTCTTTGATGCGTGGACCGCAGGCGATCTGGGACGGCTGCTTGCAGCTCTCGAAACTCCGACGCATCCCGTCGACCGACATCACCTGCTACAGTCGATAGTTGAATTGACGTATAAGGATAGAAATAAGAGCGGGAAAATGCGCGAGCTGTGCGAAAGTATTTCTCGATTACATCTCAAAGAATTCCCAACATTAGCGATCGCACTGCGAAAAGAATTTAAGGGTTATGGTGCCGACTTCCTTCCGCGAGTAACAACTTTTCAGCATCTTGCTACGCTCTTGACCGAAGATGGTAAGTATGATGAGGCCGTAGCTATCTGTAAGATGGCTCTAAGTTACAACCTACATGACCGAACGGCAGGTGGTTTTGAATCTCGCATCGACCGCATACGCAAGAAAGAACTAAAAGCGCGGATGTGAGGTTTTCCGCTTCACTAAGAAAATTCATGTTAAAGGAATTCCGCGTCTACGCGGTTCGACATGGTCCCGTGAATTCACCGAAAAGGACAGGGTGTTCGGCAACGTCGCTCTTGTAGGAAAAAAGTGATACCTTTTCCTAAAGGAACACAGGGTCGTACGTGGGTTCCGGACTTTGTAACAAGATTTGGGGTAAGCGGTAGCAACTCCCTCGATGCTCAACGAGCTGCAAATCGTACGAACTTTCGTCTTTGCCGATTTCGGACTAAAATCATAGACCGAATGACTAAAGGCACCGTAGAAAAAGAGCGCGTTGAGATGCTGCTTGACATCAGCAACGCAGTGGTATCAAACCTGAACCTGCGGGACCTCGTTGACAGTTTGTCCAATTGCCTAAAACGCTTTCTGGAGTTTGATCTCGCCGCCCTCTATATTTACGAATCCGAGACGCACGTGTTGCGCGAACAGATCCTGGATCCGGACGAATCGGCAAAACTATTCGACAAGGGAATCGCATTGCCGATCGACGGGTCGGCTTCCGGAACTGCTTTCAAGACAAGGAAAATCGTCATTGCGAACAGCGAAGATTTCAAATCGTTCGCGCCTGAAGTAGCCGAACGGGCAAGAGCTGCCGGACTGGGATCAACATGCAGCCTTCCGCTGCTCTCGGGTGATAATGCCATTGGCGTCCTGACCTTCATGAGCTTCACTGACCGAAACTTTTCGCAGGCGGCAGTTGATCTGTTGGAACAAGTCGCCACCCAGATCACTCTCGCCGTGGTCAACGCGCTAAGCTACCAAAAAGTTGACCGCGAGAAAGAGCGGTTTGGAATGCTGCTGGAGGTTAGTAACGCGCTGTCTGCTGTACTCGATCTGAAAGATGTTCTTAAGATCACATCCTCTATTCTTCGCCGGCACATCAAGCATGACCACGCGGGTATCGGCTTGTACGTGCCGGAGCTTGATCATTTTAGGATTCTCGCATTCGAAAATGCACCCGAAGCTTTTCAGGATGAGGGTACGACCTGGCCCGCAAAAGAGACGCCGGACGAACTCGCATTCAGATCGAAGCAGATCGTGATGCGAAACCGGATCGATCTTTCGGAGTTTCCCTCGCCTTTGGTCAAACTTGCCTACGACGCGGGCTTCCGTTCGTTCTGTATCGTGCCGTTAATATCTCGAAACAAGGCGATCGGAGTTATGGCAGTGGCTAACAACGAGGAGGACTCGCTGACACCGCACGACGCTGAAACCATTCAGTTGATCGCAAACCAGGTCGCCGGAGCTATCGAGAATGCTGTACAGTTCGACGAAATCGAGAAACTGAAAAACCAGCTCGCGAGCGAAAAACTCTATCTCGAAGAAGAGATCCAAAGCGAGTACAACTTCGCGGAGATCGTCGGCCACAGCGCGGGCCTTTTGAAGGTGCTGCGGCAGATCGAGACTGTTGCACCGACCGACTCATGCGTGCTGCTGTATGGCGAAACGGGAACGGGAAAGGAACTTTTTTCACGCGCGATTCACAACCTTAGCAAACGGCGGGAGCGCACGCTTGTTAAGCTGAATTGCGCCGCGATACCGACCGGGCTCTTGGAGAGTGAGTTGTTCGGTCATGAGAAGGGCGCGTTCACAGGCGCCGTCGCATCACGCGTCGGGCGGTTCGAACTTGCACATAGAGGTACACTGCTGCTGGACGAGATTGGTGATATTCCGCTTGAACTTCAACCGAAGCTCCTTCGCGTTTTGCAGGAGAGCGAGTTCGAGCGGCTTGGAAGCTCACGCACGGTTCGGACAGACGTTCGCCTGATCGCAGCGACCAACCGCGATCTGCGGGCGATGGTAGAGGAAAAAACCTTCCGTAGCGATCTTTACTACCGGTTGAATGTCTTTCCGATCCACATTCCGCCACTGCGTGAACGGCCGGAAGACATTCCGCTGCTAGCAGGCTACTTTGCGAAGAAACACTCCGCGAGGATGAGCAAGCGTATAGAAGCGATCCCACGCGAATCAATCGACGCCCTATGCGCATACGATTTTCCCGGTAACGTGCGCGAGCTTGAGAATTTTATCGAGCGTGCCGTTATTCTCACTCGCGGTGAGGAGTTGCAGATTCCCATTTCCGAGCTTCGACATTTCCAGCGACCAGTCACTGACGACGGCGTGCCAGTGAATCATTCTCTTGAAGCGATCGAGCGTAACCACATCGCGGAGGTTCTCAAATCCACTGGCGGTCGCATCGCGGGTGCAGGCGGCGCGGCTGAAGTATTGAACCTTCCCGTATCCACTCTCCGCCACCGGATCAAGAAGCTCGGCCTTTCCTGATCGAGTTAGTCGAAAAACCACATATGGTTTTTGGTAGCCATATTTGGTGACTAAACAGTGATGTCTTCGCTCAATACATATCTCTGCCAGCTAGCTAATCTTAATCACTGCAAAAGTTATCTTCACTGCTTGCTTTGGCACCGGTCTTGCCAAAAGCAATGACGATGACCGTGAAGATCACACAGACCGATGAAACAAAGGGCCTGACAATCCTCAAGGTAGAGGGCAAGCTAACGGCGGCCGATGCCGTAATTCTGACCGAGGTCTTCGCAAAGCTCGAAGCCGGTGAAGCAATCTCGATAGATATGTCGGGCGTTAGTTTCATTGACCGTGAATCGGCGGCGATGATCAGCCGTCTCGAAGAAAAGGGAGCGGAACTCATCGGAGTCGATTTCTTTAACCGATCGGTGATCGACACTTATTCAAAAAATAATTGAGGAAAAACATATGTCGAAAATCAAAGGAACATACGACGAACAATTCAAAAACGTCCGTGACCTGCTCGACAGCAAGATCGATAACGGCGAGGACTTTGGAGCATCGGTCGCGGTCTATATCGACGGCGAAGCGGTGGTGGATATTTACGGCGGTTACGTCGATAAGGCGAAGACCAAAGAGTGGCAGAGCGATACGATCGTCAACACATTCTCGACAACAAAGACGATGACCGCGCTGTCGACGCTTATCATTGCCGATCGCGGCGTGATCGATCTCGACGAGCGCGTTTCGACCTACTGGCCGGACTACGCGCAGAAAGGAAAAGAGAACACGCTGGTCAAGCATTTTCTCGGTCATTCCGCAGGAATGCCCGGATGGACCGAGCCGGTGACGGTCGAAGACATCTGCGATCTCGATATCGCGACACGGATGCTCGCCGAACAGGAGCCATGGTGGGAGCCCGGAACGAAGATCGGTTATCACCCGATCACCTTCGGAGTGCTGATCAGCGAAGTCATTCGACGTGCATCGGGTAAAACGCTGACGCAGTTCTTTAACGAGGAAGTAGCGGGAGCGATCGGTGCAGATTTTCAGATCGGCGTGCGACCGGAGGACGACGATCGCGTGTCAAACCTGATCCGGTCGAACCCTCCTCGTCCGCGTGCGGGCGACGGGACTATGACGGACCAATCGTTTTTCAACCCTTATATCTTTCCAGAGACGTCCGCCACGACCACGTGGCGACGTGCGGAACTCGGGGGCAGCAACGGTCACGGAACCGCCAAGGGAGCGGCGATGGTCCAGCAGGTTTTGGCGTGCGGCGGAGACGCGTTTGGCAAACGATTCCTGTCCGAAGAAGGTGCGCTTCGCGTGCTCGAAGTCATTGGAGAAGGTGCGGATAGCATCGCGGGTTTTGCCGCGAAGTGGGGCATGGGCTACGCACTCAACAATTCGACACTGAGCGGACTTACTGACGGTCGGTTCGATGGTCACCGCGTCGCCGTCTGGGGCGGCTCGGGTGGCTCACTGGCCTTTAACGATCTCGACGAACGGATGACTATCGCATACGTGATGAACCGTCACGTCGAAGATCAGACAGGTCTCGGCGCCCGTGGGATCGAGGTCATCAAATCGACCTATGACGCATTGAAAGGCGAGAAAGCGAAGGCAGCGATTTAACAGAAAACAGGCGGCCGTCGAATTCGGCCGCAGAAAGTTCAATAAAAGTTACTTAAAAAGGAGAAATAAATCATGTCATACAACCCATTCATAATAGGCGAATTTCCAGTCGGGGTTCGCACTATCGAACTCGTGGGAAGCGGCAACAACTACACCACCGAGATTTGGTATCCCGCCGCGGACGAGTATCGAGGAGTCGAAGCAATCGATCGCTTCAAGTTTGTCGACGAGTATCCCGAGGTAACGCAGGAAGCTACGCGCGATGCAACGCCCTCCGGCGGCAAAAGGCCGCTAGTGATGTACTGGCACGGCGGATACGGCCATCGACGTGAGCTTTCGGCGATGTGCGTCTTCCTTGCGAGCCATGGTTTCGCAGTTGCCGCGCCGGATTTTCCCGGCGATCACGTTAGCCACACGTTCGGGCTTGATCCTTTGATCGCCAAACAGCCGATCGATGAATCCGCAAAGGCCCGACCGGTCCAAGCGGCAGAAGTGATCGAGCTGCTTGCCGCCAGTGACGAAGATTTCATCGCGTCGGTCGTCGATGCTTCGAAGGTCGGATCGTTCGGAATGTCGATGGGCGGCTATACGGCGCTGGCAGTAAATTCCGAGTCGCCCCGAATGAAGGCTTCCGTTCCAATCTGCCCGATGACGGGGACGCGAAGCATGGTTGCTGGCATAAAACGCCTCAGCGGCCTGCTCCGAACCGATGACTGGAAGTCGAACGTTTCGACGTTCGTTCTCACCGGCAGCCACGATAGTTTCGTGATCGTCGATGACGTACGGGAGTTGTTCGAAAGGATCGCCGATCCGAGGCGTCTCGCGGTGTTAAACGGTGCCGGCCACATCCATTGGACCGACAACGCCGAGCTCATTCACGAGACCATGCGTGCACGATACGCGAAGGATGAATTTCCAGACCCGGAGCTCGACGGTCCCAAAATGGCCGAGGCAATGAGACCGTTTTCGGAGCTCTGCCCTGCTGAACACGCGCGGGACACGATGCGAGCGATCGCCCTTGCCCATTTCGAAGCAAATCTGAAGGACAGAGCGGAGGCAGCAACGTTTCTCGGCAAGGATCTCGCCGGAACATTTGCGGCACGCGGGATCGATTTAGAAGTGGGAGAAAAACAACAGACAGCTGGCGTTTAGCTCCGGCTCGTACCGAGGAGAAAGTTATGACTTACGATCCATTCAAACGAGGAAAGTATCCGGTCGGCGTTAGGACTGTCGACATCAATGGCACGAAGGTGGAGGTCTGGTACCCAGCGACGGACGAATACGTCGGCCAAGATCTCGACGAAAAAACCATGGACCGATACACGATTGCCGAAGGCGCGGCGGAACAGGTCCAGCAGGCAGTTCGCAATGCGCTTATACGGACCGAAAAATTCCCGATCATTCTTCAGTCGCACGCCGCTGTCGGACATCGTCGCGATGCGGCTCCAACGTGCACACATCTTGCGAGTCACGGATACATCGTCACGTCACCTGAATTTGTCGGCGATACGACAGGGGACATTCTGCACGATGCGACAGTCGGGGCCGCTGGTGAGAAGCGCTCTTTGCCGATGCGGGACAACCTCGCGAATCGCGAAAGCGTCGTGGTCGGCACGTTGAACGCAATCCTAAATGGAGCCGCCGGGAAGCTAACCGACCACATGGATGTCGAAACCGTCGGAGCTCTCGGTGTGTCGCTCGGTGGCTGGACGACGATGCGCTTATTGTCTCTCGACCGGAATGTGAAGGCGGCTGTGCTAACTGTGCCGAGTTCCGGAACACGCGGGCCATTCGAGGATACAAAGCTCCAGAATTCGATGCTGCGGCTCGACGACTGGGGGCGCGCAGTGCCGACATTTCTTCTCGCCGGCGATCGTGATGCACTCATACCTCTCGACGATATGTGTGATTTGTTCGCGAATCTGCCGCAGCCAAAGCGATTCGGAATCCTGGCGGGTGCGAGTCACTTTCATTGGTTCGAACGGGCCGAGGACGCCTACAACACCTGCCGTCAGATGTGGGAGAGCGGAACGCTTGCGGGCGCCGATGTCGAAGCGTTGTCGCGAAATTCTCCGCCATTCTCGGAGCTGTGTCCGAATGAACATGCGCTCGATACTCTTCGCGCTCTGTGCGTGGCACAGATGGATGCTCATTTGAAGTACAGCGACGAGGCGGGAGCATTTCTAGCAGGCGATCTTTCAGAAGCGTTCGGGAAGCGCGGAATCGATTTCGAGATCGGAGTGGAGAAAGTGTCGAAGACCGCATCTGTTTAGCTCGCGGTCTCCGACCGGCGCCTAACGGAAGCCAGAGGTGAGTTATGAAAAAAGGACAAGGAAAACAAATGTTGCTCGGACTGATCGCGGTCTTCATTCTGTTTCAGTGGATCGCTTCGGCCCTCGGCAGCACACGCGGCGAGGCGGGTGTGATCGTCGGACTGATAGTTGTCGCGGCGACTTTGATCATCGAACGCATTTTCTTCGAAGGGTCGTTTGCTAGCGCTGCAAGAACGATCGGCCTGGGTCGGCCAAAGGCGCTCGGAATCGTCGTTGCGATAGTGATCGCCAAGCTGATGCTTCTGTGCCTCGTCCTTTTTCCGTGGCAGACGGGATCGACGATCGACATGTATCCGAACTGGCAGTGGTTGATGATCGGGTTGTTTTTCCAGGCGGGCATTGGCGAGGAGACCCTCTTTCGCGGATACCTATTCGGTCATCTCCGGCAGCGACACACGTTCGGTAAGGCCGTTTTCTTCGCCGCAATCCCGTTCGTGTTGGTGCATTTGATCCTTTTCTATCAACTTTCGTGGTCGCTGGCCGGTGCTTCGATATTGCTGGCAATAGCGATGTCGTTTCCGTTGTCCAAGCTCTACGAGCTCGGAGGCGATACGATGTGGGGGCCGGCGATCGTGCATTTTGCGGCACAGGCAATCGCGAAGATGTTCGTGACCGAGGGCGAGAACGCGTGGCTATTTCCTTTCTTTGTCATCGCGGCTTCTGCGGTTATCCCGCTCGCTGTTTACTGCGTTCCGTTTCTGACACGTCGATTTGGCCGGACTGCGATTCTTCCTGTTGCCGGTCTGGTGTTGTGCATCCTGAGTTTTCCGGCAGCTGTAAGTACGCAGGAATCGCAGGGAACCGATATCGCTACCCGCGAGGAATTGACCGGCGACTGGGATGGACGGCGCGAGAAGCTGCGCGCGCGAGGCATCGATCTGAAGTTTCGCCTGACGCAATCCTACCAGGGCATCGTTTCAGGCGGTCTCGGACGCGAAGGTGCGTACAGCGGCAAATTCGATACGAATTTTAAGTTCGATATGGAAAAGTTGGTCGGGTGGAAACGTTTGACGATTCAGGTCAAGACCGAAACACGTTTCGGCCGTGTTGTGTCGGCCGGTAACGGCCTGCCGATAAACAGCGCGGTCGTCACGCCGTCGAGCGAGGGAGCAAGTTTCGCGGTGACGGCCCTCAACTTTACACAACTGATCCCGATCAATGAGGAAGAGAAAGACTTCATCGCCATCGGTGCCGGCAAATATTACTCGCTCGACAATTCGCGAGAGCCTTTCACTGGCGGCGCTGGCGTAACCCGTTTCATGGGAATGGCCGCGAACGGAAATCCTGCGGCAGGACAGACTATACCAACAATTACTAATGGGGCGACGTTCGCATGGATCCGAAAAGGCACGCCTTTCATCACGTTTGCGATATTTGATCCGGTAGGCAGTCCGCGCAAAGCAGGTGTGAAGAACCTTTATCGACAAGGTGTGACGCTGGTTCCAGGTATTTCGCTTCCGACCAGAATCAGCGGGCTATCCGGAAGGCATTCCTTCAGCGGTACTGTAACGACTCGAAAGTTCACCCCTTTCGACCAACTCGCTCAATTCGTCATCCCGGGTAGCCCGCAGGTTCCGGTGACGCCGAAAAGCGGTTCGTGGTCCGCGACATATACGTTCCATCAATACATTCGCGAAACAAGGGTCGCCGGAAAGGTTTCCGGATGGGGCGTCTTCGGTTTGGTCTCGGTCGCCGACGCCGCGACAAATCCCGTCAGCCGGTCTATCAATGTCGGTCTTGGCGGTTCCGCTCCGTTCAAAAATCGACTGCGAGATCAATTCGGGATTGTTTACTCTTTTACGGGTGTAAGTCGAAAACTGCGGTCCATTTTAGACTCGGTTTTTCCTACAAGAAATGAAGAGAGCATGGAGGCTTTTTACAACTTCTCAATCACCCCATGGCTCTCGCTTACCGCCGACCTTCAAATCGTCCGACCGGTAACCCGATCAGCTCAAACTTCCGTTATACCCGGTGCACGTTTAGTGGTTCACTTCTGACGAAGAGAACGCATCAGATAGGGCGACATATCTAGTTGCGACTCTCTCGAGAAAGAAATGGTAATCATCGGCCTAAATCTGGAGACTCTTGAATCTTTCTCGGGATGTTAGATTTCAGACGACGTACGCAAAGTTTGGCACCAAATCTGCGATAGTGAATGAGATGGGCTACCGGATCGCGTCAATCGAAAGGGCGATTCTGGAAGGGCTAAAATTCATAACCAAGATCGGTGAGAAAACAGCTATCAAAGCAGCGCGTGAAGCTCTCGCGAAGCGACAGACAACCGAGCTCAAACTTGCCAAAGCCGCTAAGCAACTCGGGCTTGAGTCGGTACTGGCAAAGTATCTGGAGGTCATAACCCCATAGCTAGCAAAGCAAAAAAGTATGTCTGCCAGACAAAGGGATTCACCGCTAAACCAAAGGATCCATTGCAATATTTTGGCAAGCGGTGCGGTGTAGGCTGACCGAACGAAAATATGACGCAACATTGTATTCTCATTGACTTACCGTTTAGTATTATTCATTTTATGGCACTATCAGTTTAAGTTTTCTCATAAATATAAACTAAACGTTGCTATGGGTTCATAGTTTCTGCAATAATGGAACTGTGAGTGCCATAACTACAAATAAAATAAACCGATTATTAACTTCGCAGCCCAGTGGAGTTGTATTTCAAGCGAAGTGGCTTTCAGATCAAGGATATAGCGGCCATCTTCAAAAGAAGTATCGGCAAAGCAATTGGCTTGTTTCGATAGGAAACGGGGCTATGATACGGGCCGGTGATCAGGTCGGTTATGAAGGCGCGATCTACGCTTTGCAAAAGCAAACCGGGTTGACAG
>JADYZI010000238.1 GCA_020853255.1 Acidobacteriota bacterium | reverse complement strand
TTGGTGGCGGCTGCCTGCTTGCTGTTAAGAAAATAAACAAAAGCAAGCGCACCGGTGATTATTACCGCCCACAAAAGTATCTGTTTAACTTTAGAACTCAATTTATAGCCTCCAAGATCAGCCCGCCACTAAAGCGGATGCTTTCACCAACACCATTTGATGAGAATGCGGCCATTCCCGGTTGCTGGCAAACCACAGCCTATCGACGCAGGTAAAGCGTCAACCTTCGATTGTAGTTGCGCGGAATGTTTTAATCAACCCTTATGTTCTCGAACCGGAGGCGGCCATTTTGCTTGTGGACACGGCCAAGATCGGGCAGCTCGACGGTTCGGCCGCTTTTTGTGCTAAAAATGAGGTGTTCGACGGCTTTGATGTGCTTCAGGCCGACGGACCGCAGGCCGCCGCGACGATCTTTTAGCCAGGAACGGAGCGTTTGGCGAAGTTCGGCGAGTTCGAGCGATCTGAGATCGCGGATCAAGAGTTCATCGGCGATCGAGCCTGGTAATACCTGTGCCTCGTGGCCGCCCGCTGACGCAGGTGGTTCTGACTTGGGCCGCATCAGCTCTGCTGTTTGGGAAAGGGTTTCGATGATCTTTGGATTGAATTCCTTAAGTAGCGGAAGGAGCATTTTCCGAACCCTGACGCGTTTGAATGACATATCCTCATTCATCGTGTCATAACGGAATTCGACACCTGATTCGCGGCAGAAATTCTCGGTGTCTTCGCGGCGGGCCCAAGCCAGCAGGGGGCGTACAAGGAATGGTGACGCAACAGGAAACAAAGATCTCGACGCCGGCGGTTCAATTTTGCCCGCCCGGTCGTTTGTTTCCTGTCTTAATTCACGTATCGCCCGCAATCCGGCGAGGCCGTCGGGACCGCTCCCGCGAATGAGGTTGAGCAGAAACGTCTCGGCCTGATCATTCATTGTATGGGCGGTCAGGACCCAGCGGGCATTTAGCCTCTCAGCCGTTTCGGCAAGGAACTTATAACGAGCGTTTCGGGCATTTTGCTCAAGATTGCCTTCCGCCGGAATGCTGCCGTGGCCGAGCACGAGTTCCGTACGGCGTTCTGAGGCAATGTGTTTTACAAATTCCTCATCCGCATCGCTTTCGCGCCCGCGGAGTTTGTGATTGAAATGTGCGGCGATCACGCGAAGGTCCAGCTTTTTCTTCACCCGCAGGCTATCGATCGCCAAAAGCAGGCTCAAAGAATCCGCACCGCCCGAAACCGCAATAACTATCGTCTCGCCAGAAAAGGGCAGATCGAGCTTTCGCCATTCGGTTATCAGGTTCAGGACAAATTTGTGCATGGATGGATCATAGCGGTTTTCAATTTGCGCCCTAACGCTGGTCCTGCCTGAAGGCAGGCCGCCGCTGCAGCAGCAAGGTACAACGCGATGTGCAAACGAGCTTGCCTTTTTCGTTGACGATATCCGTTTGCCACACGGCCATGGTGCGTCCGGCGAATATAGGTTTTGCGGTCACTGTCAGCAAGCCTT
Source organism: Acidobacteriota bacterium (assembly GCA_020853255.1). The sequence continues at coordinate 2,366 of JADYZI010000238.1, read as the reverse complement.
TGCTGACGGCGCGGATATGATTTGCGTTGATCTCGACACCGACCGGTGTGACCTTTGAAAGATCTGCCGTGACGACAGCCCCGACCGAGGCGGCGGTTTCGGCCAGATAAAGCGATATGCCGCCGTTCATTATCCCGACGTATTGGTGCACCTTCGGTGTTACTTCCATTGTCAGAACGACGCGTTCCGCACTTGCTTCGGCCACCTTTATGCCGAGAAACTGCACCAGTTCGTTGTTCTTGATCCCTTCAAGCAGCGATTCATTGTCCATGGATCCGCTCCCTTGCCGCCTTTAATGCTTCGGCAACCCGCGCGGGCGAGGTTCCGCCAGCTTGGCCCTTTGTGTTAAGCGTCGTTTCAAGGCTGAGCGCGTCAAAGACGTCCTGCCCGATATCCTGTGAGATCTCAGATAATTTTGCGATGGGCATTTCGTGCAGCTCGCGGCCCATCTCTATCGCCGCCAGGACGATGCGGCCGGCCGTGTCGTGTGCCGTGCGGAACGGGACACCTTTTTTTACAAGATAATCGGCAAGTTCGGTCGCGTTCAAGTAGCCCTTTGTCGCGGCTTCACGGGTTCGGGCCTCATTTACCGACAGATTATTCAATACGATCGCGGCGACCTCAAGACATATTCGTGTCGTATCAAGAGCATCGAAAACCGCCTCTTTGTCTTCCTGCATGTCTTTGTTATATGCAAGCGGCAGGCCTTTCATCGTCGCAAGCAGGGCCGCATGACGGCCAAAGATACGGCCCGCCTTTCCGCGGATAAGTTCGAGCGCGTCCGGGTTTTTCTTCTGCGGCATCAGGCTTGAGCCGGTCGAAACGGCGTCGCTCAACTGAATAAAGCCAAACTCGGTCGTCGCATAAATGATCAGGTCCTCGGCCAACCGCGAGAGGTGGACCATTATCAACGAACAGGCCCCGACAAACTCAACCGCGAAATCCCGATCGGAAACCGCGTCAAGGCTATTGCGCGAGACGCCGTCAAAACCTAATTCTCTTGCGACAGCTTCGCGGTCAATATTAAAGCTCGTTCCGGCAAGTGCGGCGGAGCCAAGCGGCAACACATTAACACGTTTGCTAACGTCCGCCATTCGCTCAAAATCGCGCTCGAGCATCTCAAAATACGCCAGGCACCAATGCGCCCACATTACCGGCTGTGCACGTTGGAGGTGTGTATAACCGGGAAGTACCGCCATAGCATATCGCTCGGCGGCGGCGAGCAATGCGGTTTGCATCGATCGGACATCCGTTTGCAGCCCATCGATCTCTTCGCGCAGCCAAAGCCGGAATGCCGTCGCAACCTGATCGTTGCGGCTGCGGCCCGTGTGCAGCTTTTTGCCCAGGTCGCCGACCAATTCGATCAGGCGTGATTCGATAAACGAGTGAACATCTTCCGACTCAAGATCGAGATATTTCGGATCTTCCGCCGCAAGCTGCACCAGCGTGCGAAGAGCACCCGTAACTCTTGCTGTTTCCTCTTCGGTCAATACACCCGCTCCGCGCAGCCCGTGCGCGTGAGCGATGCTTGCCTCGACGTCCGCCCCGAAAAGGCGAACATCGAATCCGAACGACCGGTTAAATCGTGCAAATGCCTCGTCCGGCTTTCCGGTGAACCGTCCGCCCCAAAGTGTCGGTGTGTTTCTAGTCATTCTTAGTTGCGCAAAATGTGATTTTATAGAAACCCATGCGGAAATTACAGAAGCGGCGGCCTTTTCAGCCGAACAGCTTGATCCCGAATAGTTCGAATATCTGGCCCGTGAGCATTATCGCCACAGCAAGCGTTATCATCGCAAAACTGCCCCAGCCGAGAACATTATAGGTCGGTGTGTTCTTCAGCTTGCCGGTCAAACTTTCGTTGTTGACCAAAAGCAATATGAAGACCAGGATGATCGGAAGCAGAACGCCGTTTAATACCTGTATGCCGACGAGCATGGGGAATATTGGCAGGTCGGGCGTCAACGCCACGGCCGCACCGAGAAGAATGAAGGCGGTAAACAGCCCGAAGAAAACCTTGCCGCGGCGAAAATCCAGGTTTACACCCTTCGGGATTCCGAATGCCTCACTTATGGCATACGATGTCGCAAGCGGAAGAACGCCCCCGGCCAGCAGTGAAGCACCCAACAGTCCGACACCGAACAATATGCCGGCAAAGCTGCCGGCAACAGGTTCAAGTGCCTTTGCCGCCTCGGCCGCGCTGTTAATATCGCGGTTTCCGGCCACGTAAAGCGTTGCGGCTGTTGCGATTATCATCGCGACGGACATTATGTTGGAGAATATCGCACCGGCATAAGCATCGAGACGTTCCTTGCCATACGTCCTTCGCGAGGCTCCGCGTTCGACCGTTGAGCTCTGCTGAAAGATCT
>JADYZI010000237.1 GCA_020853255.1 Acidobacteriota bacterium | reverse complement strand
GCAGCCGCGCCGAACAGCTCATCAGCGGCGCGATCATGATCGTTGCAAAACGGTCGCGCGAATTCTCGATCGTCCGCGTCGCCATGATGCCCGGAATTGCGCACGCAAAGCTGCTCATCAAGGGCAGGAACGCCTTTCCGTGCAGGCCGACGCGGCTCATTAGTTTATCCAGAAGAAAGGCCGCCCGGGCCATGTAACCCGTGTCCTCAAGGATCGAAATGAACAGAAAGAGCAGTAGGATCTGCGGCAGAAAAACCAAGATACCGCCAACGCCGGCTAGTATCCCATCCACGATCAAGTCGGCCATAATGCCCGCCGGAAGTATGTTTTTGGCGGCATCGCCCATCCAGCCAAATCCCGCGTCAAGCAGTTCCATCGGAACCGCGGCCCAGGTAAAGATAGTTTGAAAGACAAGCAATAGTACTGCGATCAGGATCGCAAGCCCGAAGAACCGATGTGTCAGTACGCGATCAAGTTTCTCCGATAATTCGTGCGCGTCACGGTCGTTATGCACGACGGAATCCTGCACCACCCTCGAAATAAAACTGTAGCGGGCAAAGATGCGCGTGTTCTCGCCGCTGTCGCCACCACCGTTTGTCGAAGTGTGGAATGTGAATTTGGGCTCCGTTCCGGCAACGGACCTCACAGCTCTTTCAAGATCATCCCTTCCCTCACCCTCAGCCGCTTTTACCGGAACCACCGGCACACCAAGCCGCCGCGACATCCGTCCGATATTGACCTTGTGCCGGCGCTTTTCGAAAACGTCCACCATCGTCAATGCAACGACAACGGGAATGTTCAGGTCGAATAGCTGTGTGACGAGATATAGGTTCCGTTCAAGATTGGTCGCATCCACGATCGCGATGATCGCATCGGGCTTTGGGACACCGGTAACATTCCCCTGGAGTACGTCGCGGGCGATCGATTCGTCGATGGATGTAGTTTCGAGACTGTATAGGCCCGGCAAGTCGATCAGCGTTACATTTGCATCTCCGACCCTCCAGTTTCCAGACCGCCATTCAACGGTCACACCAGGATAGTTCGCTACTTTTTGCCTTAGGCCTGTGAGGAAATTGAAGAGGGTCGTTTTTCCGGCGTTGGGATTTCCGGCAAGCGCTACCGTGTTAATGGCGGTTTGAACGGCCGGGTCGGACACTGAGGGCTGCATCTCTTTATCGTCGCACTATGCGATCACTTCGATAAGGTCAGCCTCGCTCCGGCGCATCGCCAGGCTGTAACCCAGAAGGCGAACCTCGAATGGATCGCCGAACGGAGCCGTTTTTACAAGGCGGACCGAAACACCCGGTACAACGCCCATTTCCTTAAGCCTGCGGCTTGTTACGTCCGAACCGTTGATAGCGGCAACGCGGGCCTCGCTCCCCGGTGCAAGTGCCGATAGCCTAAGATGCGGCCTTTCCGTTCCGACAGGCATGATATTTTCGCTTTCCATATCCAGAGCAATCATACTCTAATTGAAATTCGATTTCAATTTCAATTGCAGTTTTTTTTTGCGTCGCCGAAAAAAAAACATTTCGGCCCGCGTGGAATGGACGCCTATTGAGTGATAAAGAAATACCGCTTACCGAATGAAGCTGAAGGAGAGCTGAATTTCGGATCAAGATAGGTCACATCAGAACTGCCTGAGAGCTGTTCAGACATCCGCCAAATTTGATCTGGTGCGGATATTTCAGCGAGGTGGAACTATCCTTGATGAGATAAGGTCGGCTTGATAGGGCCCGGCGACGATCCTGAGCGGTGTCCGGCTTTCGTCATTCGCAAGCCAGACCTTCAAATTCAGCGCGTCCAACTTCGGATTACCCGTCGTAATGCTGATCGGCTGGGCCGAAACCGGCTCCCCCTTTAGATTGATCGTCTCGGCCGCCCCTGGCCTTAAGGTAAAAATGTATGGGCGATTCTCCCAGAACACGGCGACCCGCGTGTCATTTATCGGGTTCGAGGTATCTTTGCTCGGCTTCAGGTTGAATGACCGCATCGCATACGCAAGGCTGAAAATGCTATGCGTGCCCACCGGCGCGTCGATCCTTCCGGTTGCGCTGAACGAGATGGTATTTGTCTTCTCGTCAAAGATAGCGGTTTGGTTGGCCGCGGCAAGCGCTCCGCTCAATTTGATATCGAGCTCTCGGGGGCCAAGCGTTTCCGGATCGACGACCGCGCGAATGCTGTCGCCGGCCATGAACGGCCCGCCTGACGCTTCGTTTACGCTCGCCGTAAGGATGAGGCTGTCAACACCTTTAACCTGTTTCCGTTCGGCCGCCCTTAGGACAAACGTAGCGACAGGCTGTCCGCCGGTCGAAAGCCTGTATTCGAGCGTTTCGCCAAGGTCGAACGAAAGATCTGCCGCGAGCGGTTGATTGTCAATATATGCCCGCGGTGTTGGTGTTGTCGAAGGTTTTGGCATCGGCAGCGGTGTGGTCACAGGTGACGGAGTAGGTATTGTTTCGACCTGCGGTTCAAGGTTCTGAATGCTCGCGACCTTTGCCCTAAACTCTCCCTTGGGCGTACGAAATCGGACAGCCACCGGGATCTTTGCCTCGTCCGTGCTCAGATTGATCCGAAAGTCTTTCAGCCCTATCTCAGTGAAATATTCGCACTGGACATTGATCAACAATGTTTCGAACTCACCCGCGTCGGTCCTGATCCGTTCGCCCGCAGTCGTTTGAAAAGTTACGGTGTATATCTTTTCGCCTTCCTGAATGTTGAATGACCCCGACCCGCCGGACTGGCGGATCTTGTAGATCATTGTCACCAGATCGAAGTTTCCCGTCGGGGCCGCGAGATTATTCTCAAATGTTTCCTTTGGCAGGCCGCCAACATTTCTTGTCCGGGCAATGT
>JADYZI010000236.1 GCA_020853255.1 Acidobacteriota bacterium | reverse complement strand
GCGTTATCTCACCTACAACAAGGCGAAGCAGCAGTCGCGTCAATATGCGCCGAAGGTTGCGATGGCCCTCAAAAACAGCAATATCGACGAAGCCATCAGCATCAGCGACCGCCACAAGGATTCGCACTTGGCCATGGTTGTTTCGTCCGGTTTGAAGGAGTTTGCCGCTCATCAGGGGAACACCGAGATATCGGCCGATGAAATGGAAGCTTCGAAGCGGGCTCTCGATCGTGCTATTGCCGTAAAAACAGCTGAACTGAAGCGCGGACTTGCCGGTCTCGCCACGGTTGGTTCGACCGCCCCGTTCGTTGGATTGTTCGGAACCGTCGTCGGTATCATCGGAGCATTCGTCGGCCTGGCGCAGTCGGAGAATGCCGGTATCGCAGCGGTCGGCGGTGCTATCGCTGAAGCCCTTGTCGCAACGGCGTTTGGTATCGCGGTTGCCGTTCCGGCCGTTTGGCTGTTCAACTATTTCACCAACAAAGTAACGAGCTTTGGCGTCGAAATGGAAAATTCGGCATCGGAACTGGTCGACTACTTTATTAAACAGCGGACAAAGGCCCTCAAAGGCTAATTTGCTCGTGGATCAAGTAACAGGTTTATAAGGAGAATTCTGCCATGGGAGCACAGATCGGCGGAACTGGTGAATATAATTCGGAGATCAACGTGACTCCGATGGTCGACATCATGCTGGTGCTGCTGATCATCTTCATGATCGTCACACCATTGCTGAACGAAGGCGTGGCGGTGAACATTCCGAAGGATATGATCTCGCCTGAAGAGGACGCTGAAATAACGAAAGATACTTCAGTCGTTATCACCATCCCGAACAACACCGATTTTTATGTCGGCCGCGACCCGTTTCCGCTCAGTTCGCTGGGTGAAAAGGTCCAGAACATGATGAAGGACAAGGCGCCGGACAAGCGTATTGTCTATATCAAGAGCGGCGTTGAAGTGGATTATGGAACGGTCGTCCAGGCGATCGATGTCATTCGCAAGCAGGATATTGACAAAATAGGCCTGGTCGCTGACAAGAAGAAGGGCGGGGGCGAGGCCCAGCAGCAGTAGTGCAGGGCCTTACCCGAACTCTTCACAGGAGTATTTAACATATGGCAATGGCAGCTGGCGGCGACGGAGCGGTCCCGCGAATCAACGTAACACCATTGATCGACGTTCTTCTGGTGCTGCTGATCATATTCATGATCATCACGCCGGTGAAACCGAGCAAGTTCGAGGCAAAGGTCCCGGCCGAGCCGAAGAAGCAGGAGAACCTTGAGGTCAAGCCAAATCCGCTTACCCTGGTGGTCGGCATAAACCGTGAAACAAAGGCCGTAACGCTCAATAATGAGCCCGCGGGCGATGTCAGCGATGCATCGGCCCTCACGGCAAAGCTTGAGCAGATCTTCAAACAGCGCTCTGATAATGGTGTGTTCAGAGAAGGAACTAACGAGGTTGAAAAGACCGTCTTTATAAAGGCGCCGAAGTCGGTGCGTTACGGTGACGTCGTAAAGGTTATAGACGCGGCAAAGACGGCAAAGGCCTCGCCGGTCGGGTTGCAGATCGACGATCTTGCTGAGTGATCCGGACGATCTTGCTGAACTATCTGTGGGAGCGCGGGGCGGCCGCAACCGCCCGCGCATTGTCTTAATAAATCTGGGTATTAATGGAGTCGAAAATGAGATCTTCTCGTTTGGGAATATTTGTATTGCTAACACTTGCAGTATTTCTAACCACCAATTGCGGTTACTACAACAAGGTAATGGCGCGAAAGAACCTGGTCGACGGGTCGATCGCGTACAAAGAGCGAAAGTTCGAGGTTGCCGAAGGCCTTTTCCGCAAGGCTGCTGCTCGTGACCCTGAGGGGGCGACACTCGAAGGCAAGACCGCACAGGTGTTCCTTGCTCGAACGCTTCACTCACGCTTTATCGGTAATCGCCAGGACACCGCCCTGGCCGAACAGGCGATCATAGAATACAAAAAAGCCCTAAGTAACGATAAGAACGATCAGAGTTCGTACAAGGCTGTGGCAAGCCTATATGAAAATCTGAAGAAGCCAGACGAATGGAAAGCCTGGGTGACTGCTCGTGCGAATAGCGGTGACATTCGGCCAGAGTTTCGTGCGGAGGCTTTCACGGCGCTTGCCGCCAAGCAGAACACCTGCGCAAGCGAGATATCCGACACCCCCGCGACTAAGAAGACCGTCCAGCGCGACGGAAAGGATGTGTTTGAATATGTCAAACCGGCCGACCCCGCCGAATTGGCGAAACTGCGGGCATGTGTTGACGAGGGAACTAAGCTTATTGAGCAGGCCATCGATCTCGAACCCGATGCCCTCAAGAACCTCGCCGCGATGAATCCAAAGACGATGTCTGATTCCGAATTGAAAGCAACACTCGAAGTGTTGAAGCCGTTTGAATCGGCTCGTTCGTATCGGGCCAGCCTTATAATTCAACGGTCTCGATTGGCCGAGATGGATGGGAACACGGCCGAACGCGACCGTTTGAAGGGTGAGGCCGATCAAGCCAAGGAAGCCTTCTCCATCCTTGCCGACAAGGTCAGGGATCTGCAGAACGAGGTTGATGCCCGAAGGGCGGCTGCCGAAGAAGCGGAGAACGCGAACAAAAAGGCTAACGCAAATCAGTAATCCCAAGGTGAATTTCTGGGAAAGGGTGATGCTCAATATATTGTGGGAGCATCACCCTTTCTGCATCTAATCTTTTTTACAGGTTTGGGCTAGCCGTTGGTAAACTGCCCATAAATGGCTTCCTTAGTATAGAATTGCATCTCACCCGCGCAGTGGGTTCGGTATTGACGAATGATCCGGATCGAAGACGTCATCAGCAAGGTAGAAGCAAATCGGCCTGATCCCGATGTGGATCTGATCCGGCGGGCCTACCTTTTTTCGGCGCTCCACCACCGGGGGCAAAAGCGGGCGTCGGGCGAACCGTATCTTGTCCATCCGCTTGAAGTAGCGGGCATTCTCGCGGATATGCGGCTTGATGAGGTCAGCGTTTCGACCGGCCTGTTGCACGACGTGGTCGAAGACACGCTCGTCGATCTCGAAACCCTTCGGTCCTATTTTGGCGATGAGGTGACCAATCTAGTTGACGGCCTGACAAAGATCGCCCACATCAGTAACCTCTCCAAAGAAAAGCAGCAGGCCGAGAACG
>JADYZI010000235.1 GCA_020853255.1 Acidobacteriota bacterium | reverse complement strand
TATAGTAACACTTGATGATCTGGCCGGTGAGTTCTTCTTCGATCATAGTTTTTCCGGAATCTCCCTCTGATCGCAGTAACCATTCTCATTATAATTTCAAAAATCTTATCTTATCCGCCTTTATCCGTCTAATCCGCTAGATCCGCGTTCACAAATACTTTACCGATATTCCAACTCCCTTTCCCTCAAATATCTCAGCCGGTCCCGGATCTCGGCGGCTTGTTCGAATTTCATATCCTTTGCCGCCATGCGCATGTCCACTTCAAGCTGGGTAATCGTCTCTTTCAATTGTTTTGGCGAATATTCTTCGAACGCATCCAGATCGAGCGGCACCTTGAAGTAATCCGCCTCGTACGCCGTCACGAGCGTCGCGTCGATGGATTTGACGATGGTTTGAGGAATAATGCCGTGCTCCTGATTATATTCTTCCTGGATCTCACGGCGACGCTGTGTTTCATCCATCGCCCGCCGCATTGAATCAGTGATCTTATCTGCATACAGGATCACCATTCCGTCCGCATTTCTTGCCGCACGGCCCATGGTTTGGATCAACGACCGTTCCGACCGCAGAAATCCTTCCTTGTCCGCATCCAGAATAGCGACCAGCGACACCTCCGGCAGGTCCAGGCCCTCGCGCAAAAGGTTGATACCGACCAAAACATCGTGAACTCCCCGCCGCAGGTCACGAAGTATCTTTATCCGTTCAAGCGTCAATATCTCGCTGTGCAGATAGGTCACCTTCACACCTACCTCAAGGAAATACTCGCTCAGGCTTTCTGCCATTCGCTTGGTAAGGGTCGTAACAAGAACACGTTCGTTTCGTTCCGCCCGTACCCGGCATTCTTCCAGCAGATCGTCGATCTGGCCTTTCACCGGGCGAACTTCGATCTTTGGATCGAGCAAACCCGTCGGCCGGATTATCTGTTCGATCACCTCACCTTCTGTTTTCTCAAGCTCAAAATTTCCGGGCGTCGCCGAAACATAGATCGTGTGCCCGCGGCGCGCTTCAAATTCGTCAAAGTTCAGCGGCCTGTTGTCTTTCGCCGACGGCAGCCGAAAACCATATTCGACCAGCGTACTTTTGCGCGATTGGTCGCCCTTGAACATCGCTCCGATCTGCGGAACTGTCTGGTGCGATTCGTCGATCACGATCATTGCGTCCGACGGCAAATAGTCGAGCAGCGTCGGCGGCGGTTCGCCGGGAGCCTTGCCGGTCAAATGCCGCGAATAGTTCTCGATACCGCGGCAAAAGCCCATTTCTTTTATCATCTCAAGGTCATACATCGTCCGCTGATGCAGCCGCTGCGCCTCGACGATCTTGCCTTCGTTCACCAAAACTTCTTCGTGCCGGTCCAGTTCTTCGCGAATAGTTTTGACCGCGCGTTTTATGGTCTGCTTCGTCATCACGTAGTGAGTTTTCGGATAGATCGGCACTCGATTTTCGTGCTTCTCTATAACCTCGCCAAGCAGCGGATCGATCGTTGATATCGAATCGATCTCGTCACCCCAGAACTCTATCCGATATGCCGTGTCCTGATAGCTCGGATAAAGCTCAACGACATCGCCGCGGACGCGAAAGACACCGCGTTCAAAGTCGATATTCACCCGTTCGTACTGCAGGCCAACAAGCTTCTGCAAAAATTCCTCGCGTTTGATCTTCTGCCCCGGTTCGATGAACACCAGCATTCCGTAATAGGCATCCGGATCGCCCAGGCCGTAGATGCACGAGACCGATGCCACAACGATCACGTCATGCCGCTCGAACAAAGCCCGTGTAGCCGCAAGCCGCAACCGGTCGATCTCATCGTTGATCGTCGCCTCTTTTTCTATGTAAAGGTCGGATGCCGGAACATATGCCTCCGGCTGGTAATAGTCGTAGTAAGAAACAAAATACTCGACCGCGTTTTCCGGAAAGAATGTCTTGAATTCCTGATAAAGCTGCGCTGCCAGCGTCTTGTTATGCGCTATGACAAGCGTTGGCCGCTGAACACGCTCGATCACGTTTGCGATGGTAAAGGTCTTTCCGCTGCCGGTTATTCCAAGCAGTACCTGGTCTTTCGCACCTTCGTTCAGATTTCGAACAAGCTGCTCGATCGCCTCCGGCTGGTCACCCTTCGGCACATTTTCACTTATGAGACGGAATTGCATCCTTCAATCATATACCAGGATGCGTGCGATTCCGAACCAAAACAGATAGCAGCGGTTAAAAATTGAGGTGCCGGCCTTACGGCAGAAAACGATCAGCTTATGCGGCTGCCGCGATGTGTTCGACTAGGCGTGGGTAAGCTGAAGGCATGATCTGACCTCGTTGATCTTGGCTGCCACATCAGGCGTCAGGTTGGCCCTGGTAAGCAGATCGCTCAGCCCCTCGAAGGTCTGATCTTCCTTAATTGTTTCCAGCACATGAAGCAATGCGAGTTTAACAGTTTCGTCGCGATGCGACGCGATCGTTCTGTAGATCGGATCGGTCTCGCCGGCCCTGATCAGCAGGGCTGTAAGGGCAAACGCCTCGTAGGCTATCTTTCTGTCCATGTGCGTCAACCGCTCAAATGAGCGCTCGACAAGATCGCCTTCGATCGCGCACCTTGCGGCATGCCGCATCCGTGACATATCGCCAGATTCGATGATCCGCGCCCACGCGTGTGACCGGTCGAATGTCAGCTTAAAAAGCGCCCGCGCGCCCGCCGCCCGCACTTCCCTGGTCGGATCGGCACAGGCTGTTACGATGCTTTCGAAGGCCGACTCATGATCGATCTCCGCGAGTGCAGAAACCGCGTCCGACCGGAGTTTTGACGATAGATCGTACAGTGCGACCTGGGCAACGGCGTTGACCGCGTTGGAATTTTTGAAACTTAATAAAAGTTTCAGTGCTTGGGTGCGCTCACCGGTGTCTGCTTCCGATTCCTCACTCGTGACCTCGATAGCCCTAAGAAGCGCAGGATCGGTAGATTCTGGAAGTTCAATAAAATAGTTTGCCCGCTGTACCTTGGTGAATGAACTCACCGGCAACGATTCGAGTCCGCCCTTTTTTGCCTTTAGGATGGCGGCAGGGGCGGTGGCCTCGACTTTCGGCTTTGGGGCCTCAGCCGGCTTCTCCTCTTTTTTTCGAAAGGTTAGCTTGATACCGTCGTCGCCCTTCGGTTGAGCTGGCGCATTGGCAGCTTCTGCTTCCTTTTTCCGGCGCATCACCATGAACCCGACAAGGCCGAGGACCGCAATGATTCCCAGATACAATCCGTACGACTCAAAAAATGACGGCTCCGGCGGCGGTGCCGGCTTTGCCGGGGGATTTTGGGCAAAAACGGTCAATTGCCCCAGAAACAGGCCGAGCGTAACAACTGTGCCTCGAAAAATAAAAATAAGACCTTTGATCATGGTAATGTGGAAAATTATGATATACAGGAGCGCGGAGAGATCCGCATTTTCAGGGGTGGCCTGGCCGCTAAACCATACAGCCGATTATTATTATGCACAAAACAACGGGACTTGTCACCGCAAATCTCCGCCAACCGCGTTAAAAATAGTTTTAACCAGGGGGCGAATCCAGAAATTTGTTCATCCAACCTACGGAGAATGGTGGTCAGATGCAGCTTTACGGCTGCAACCTTTAGGCTTAGAATCATTACGTTGAACACCATAACGCCATGACATCTGCCTCAACAGTTTCCGAAACGACCTATTCCGATCTAAAGCTTATCCATCGCGGCAAGGTCCGCGATGTTTATGAGATCGGCGAAACGGAGCTGCTGCTCGTGGCTACTGACCGGCTTTCCGCATTTGACTGCGTTCTGCCCACGCAAATCGAACGCAAAGGCGAGGTGCTTACGGCTCTCTCGGTCTTTTGGTTTAACCGATTGGACAACATCGTCGATCATCACTTGATCAACACTGAATTTGAAAAGATGCCCGACCCGGTTCGAAGCCACCCAGAGTTGAGGGAACGCTCAGTGCTGGTAAAACGAACAAAGGTTTTTCCTGTCGAGTGTGTCGTTCGCGGATATTTGGAAGGCTCCGGCTGGAAGGATTACAAGGCCACTGGCGAAACGTCAGGCCACAAGCTTCCACCCGGCCTGAAACAATGTGTCCGTTTGCCCGAGCCGCTCTTCACACCGGCAACAAAGGCTGCCGCCGGCCATGATGAAAACATTAGCGAGTCTGAATTTGCGAATATTGTCGGTACCGAAACGGCGGTGAAATTAAGGTCGCTGTCGTTGGCCATATATAATTCTGCCGCAGCGTACGCTCTCGAAAAAGGCATTATTATCGCAGACACAAAATTTGAGTTCGGCCTCGATGCTGATGGGCGCATCCTGCTGATCGACGAGGTACTCACCCCGGATTCCTCACGCTTCTGGTCGGCCGCAAAATACGAAGCGGGCCACGCCCAGCCGTCATTCGATAAACAGTTTGTCCGCGAATATCTCGAGACGCTTGATTGGGACAAACGCCCGCCAGCACCCGCTCTGCCGCCGGATGTGGCACGGGCCACAACCGAACGCTACCTTGAAGCGTATAGGATCCTTACGGGAACAAATCTATGACGCGGACCACGTATCAGAATTTGACCAAACCCGCGACGGCGGCTGCACTGTTTGTGCTTCTTGGCCTCCAGTCTTTTGCTCAGATCCATGGTGCGGGAGGCGGCAAAATTCAGGAAGGTTTGGGCCGCACATGGAAAGGGCCGTCTGCGTCGGTTTTTAGCGGGATACTGAAACGAAGGAACGCGGCACCGCAACCCCCACCAAGGGCATCAGCCGGACGCCGTACAATAAAGAGCGCGCCTCCAACTACACCCGTCCCGAGCGAAGCGATCACATTTCGTCCCGGTGCCGACACAGGGATAGGCGAAATGCTGGCATCTGCATTCTCATCGAACCCGGGCGAACGGGCGGCCCTCGCCGAGTTATTCAGACAACTGAAACAAAGCTATGAGAACGAAGTGGCCAAGGAAGGCAAATCGAACGATCTGGCCGCCGCGATGACGTTTTTTATTGCCTCGAACGTCGTCGCCTATCACAATTCTGATATACCGTCAGACGCCGAGACCGAAGAATTTTACAATTCGATCCGCGGTGTAATGATCGCGACACCTGCGATCACACGGCTGTCGAATCTCGAAAAACAGCAGGTTCACGACTGGCTGGTCTATATGGGCGGGTTTGTTTTGGCGGGCCACGCAAACGCAAAAAATACGAACGATGCATCGTCGCTTGCGGATTACAGATCCGTTGCCGATCAGTCAATGCGGCTTATCCTAGGCGTTGGGCCGGGCGAATTTACCGCCGATCTGAAGCCTGCGTCATCGTCCCGGATGATCCCGCGGCCGGATGCTTACACGCTTTCCAAAACTTCGACCTCGTCACCGACTCTTATCACGCCGCCCGGGTTCTCGGCGATCAAATTCTGTCCAAACAGCACCTTTCCATTAACGGTGCGGAATGAGGCAAGCGTTTTCAGCGGCTCTTTGCCGTCCTTCACACCCGTCTCTTGATCGACCGTCGGCATTACACACCGGCCGCAAGGCTTTACAAAATGAAAGACAGTTTCGCCGATGCGAACTTTTTTCCACGTGTCCTCGGCAAACGCATCGGCTCCCGCAACCACAAAATTTGGCCGAAAGCGATTCATAGGCACCGGCCGGAACGCTGTCGTCTCGCCGGCCGTTTCTTGCAGTCGCATATTCAGTTCAGCAAGCGACCCCTCACCGATCAACAAAAACGGATAGCCGTCGGCAAAACTAACATGGTCTTCGCCCGGCCTTACCGCAAACTCTGCCGGTATGAGCCGCCTGGTCGTTTCCGGCATCGTTACAAGCCGGCAGTCAACCTCCAAAACGTCCGAAAACCAGCCGTTCACGTCATCTCCAAACATTGCAGCATCCACGGGACCTTCCCAGATCCCGACCTCGACCGGCCCTTTCTCCGCCTCATCCGGCACGGCCAATTCCCTGCCGTCAAAACGAACCTTTAGCCCGCTCCCGTTAACGCTTGTTTCGATCAATGCCATCTTCGGAAATTCGCGCTGGGTCATAAACTGCCCGTCCGCATCGACCAGCATCCATCGGCGATCATGATGCAGGCCGCGCATGTCCACGGACGATTTCGAAAGGCCGATGCCCTTCAACGATTTAACCGGATAGATATTGATCTCGGACAGATTCATCACTATTTGACCCCTCTACGATCCACTTTCTCTCAGCAGCATTCTAAACTTGACAATAGCATTATCAACTTTTCTTAATCATTAAGTACATGCTTGACAGTTTAACCCGTTTTACATATACTAGCACTCAAACGCAGCGAGTGCTAGAAATCTGTTTTCACATCGCTGTGCGTTGATTTTACGCTCTAATTCAAATTTCTAAAAGGAGTAGCTAAACATGGCAACATCAATCACACCACTTCACGATCGCGTGATCCTAAAGCGCATCGAAGACACGCAGAACCAGACCGCCGGCGGGCTTTTTATCCCGGATTCGGCAAAGGAAAAGCCTCAGGAAGGCGAAGTTATCGCAGCCGGCGAGGGCAAATATAAAGAAGACGGCACCCGCCAGTCGCTCGACGTCAAGAAAGGCGATCGGGTTCTTTTCGGCAAATACAGCGGCAGCGAGATCAAGCTTGATGGCGAAGAGTATTTGATCATGCGCGAAG